>JAGVTM010000587.1 GCA_019136785.1 Chloroflexota bacterium
TATCTTCGATCATCGCATCAATCCGCTCTTCCAATGTGCCCAGACAGACGAACTTATGCACCAGCACATTCTTCGTCTGTCCAATACGAAAAGCGCGGTCAGTAGCCTGATCTTCCACCGCCGGGTTCCACCAGCGGTCAAAGTGAAAAACGTGATTGGCGCGGGTCAGGTTCAGCCCCGTGCCGCCCGCCTTCAACGACAGCAAAAAGATCGTCGGGCCCCCATCGCTCTGAAACTGCGCCACCATCTCCGCCCGCTTTTTTGCCGGCACGCCCCCGTGCAAATACAACGTAGCCACGCCAAACTGCTGCTGGATAAACGCCTTCAACAACCCGCCCATCTCCGCAAACTGGCTAAAAATAAGCAGCCGGTCCCCTTCCGCCAGAATCTCCTCCAACAGGGCCGTCAGGCGGCTCAACTTGCCGGAACGCCCACTATCCGCCAGCGGGTCATACGTTTCCGTCTCATGTAAATATTGCGCCGGGTGGTTACACACCTGCTTAAGCTGCGTCAACATGCTCAGCACCAACCCTTTGCGAGCAATACTCCCCTCCTGCTGCGCCTCAATAGCCGCCAGCGCATCGCGCACCACCGCTTCATACAGCGTCGCCTGCTCTGGCGACAGGTGGCAGTACACCTTCACCTCTTGCTTATCCGGCAAATCCTGAATCACCGTCGGGTCCGTCTTCACCCGCCGCAGGATAAAGGGCCGCGTCAACTTGCGCAGCCGCTGCGCCGCATCCTCATCCCCATACCGTTCAATCGGCAGCGTGAACTCGCGGCGGAACTTCTCCTGCCCACCCAAAAAGCCGGCATTCAAAAACTGCATAATAGACCACAACTCCGACAACCGGTTCTCCACCGGCGTCCCCGTCAACGCCAACCGAAAGTCAGCCGACAACTGCCGCACCACCTGCGTCTGCTGCGCGTTGGGGTTCTTAATGTTCTGCGCCTCATCCAGCACGACCCCAAACCAATCAAGATGATGCACAAAGTGAGCATCCCGCCGCACCAGAGCGTAACTGGTCAACACCAGGTCTACCTGCCGCGCCGCCGCCTGAAACGCCTCATCCCGCAGCCGGTCGCTCCCCTGATGCACCAGCGCCGTCAACCCCGGCGTGAACTTCTGCCTCTCCTGCTCCCAGTTCGTCACCACCGAAGTGGGGCAAACCAGCAGCACAGGCGCGGGCAATCCGCCCATCTCTTCCTTCAGCCGCTGCACCAGCGTCAACGTCTGGATCGTCTTCCCCAACCCCATATCGTCAGCCAGGATCACGCCCAACCCCCAACGGCGAGCAAAATGCAGCCAGGAATAGCCATAAGCCTGATACGGGCGCAGCGTGGCCCGCAATCCCCCCGGCAGCGGCAGCATTTCCAACTTTTCATCCCCTTGCAGCCGGTTGAGCCAGCTTTGCAGCCCATGATCCATCTCCACGCGCTCGACCGGCAAGCCATGCCGCTGCTGATTCTCGTCATCCAGCCCCAACTTCATCGCCTCCGCCAGCGACACATCCCCTTCTATATCCTGCCGCTGCCAAAAACGAATAGCCGCCTCAATTTGCTCCGGATCAAGCTGTACCCACTGGCCGCGAATCTGCACCAGTGGGGACTTCAAAGCGACCAGCGCGTCAAACTCCTCGCGGGTCAACTCCGTTTCCCCCAGCGATAGCTGCCAGCGGTAGCGCACCAGATTCTCCAGATTCATGTGCCCCCCGGACACCGTAGCCTGTCCCCCCAGACTTGACGCGCTGTTCAGCTTCAAGCGAACGCCCAAACGTGTGCCCGGCTTATTCCACCAGGGCGGCGTCAACAAGCCAAAGCCGGCGCGCTGCAGCTGAGGCGCGCACTGGCGCAAAAAGGTGTAAGCTTCATCAGCAGTCAGGATGACGCTGCCGGGGCTGCGCTGCTGCAAACTGCGCTGAATCGGCGGCGAAAAGCGGGCGGCATACCCCAAACCCGTCAGCAGCCGTTCCTGAGGTCGCTCAAAGCGACGGCCCAGCGCTTGCAGCGCCGCCGCCTTGTTCTTCCACACGTCAGATGCCGGCAATATCAAACTGGGATCATCCCGCGCTTGCAACAGGTAATGAAGCTGCCAGGCGGCTTCCCCTTTTTTGGTGCGCTTCTCTTCCTGCTGCGCCGGCGCTTCCAGTCGCAGCGCCACCCGATAATGGCTGTCGCCCGCCACAGTCAGAGCGCGCTCCCAGGCGCGCAGGCTGCCGGCAAAATGCTGCATCTGCGCGGCGCTGACCTGCACAGCGGGATCAGGCGCAAACAACGCCCGCAGCCAGGTCTCGGCTGGCTCATTGCCGGCAGGTAAATAAAGCTCCTGCCTGACCGTCCATTGGCGCACCGCCGCGTCCGTCAAATAGTTCAAAAAGCTGTCCAAAATGACGCGCGGCGGAATGGTTTCTGCCGGGTCTTGCGTCGCGGCTCGGCAAATAGCCGGCATCGCCGCCGCCAATTGCGCCGTTCGCCGGGCTTCGCCTTCCCCATCCAACATCGGCTGCCAGCGGGCTTCATACTGCCGTTCCCGCCGCGCAGACAGTTCCACCAGCGTGGGGCGATAAAGCTGCCGCGCCAACAGTTCCAGGACAAAAGCATAAGCGGTGCGCCAGAAACGACCATCCGCGCCTAAACGGAGTGTGGCTGGCAAATCACGCAGGTGCAAATGGGCGAACAACGGCAACGCCTGCGCCGCCGTCAGCGTGACGCCCGGCACATGCCACGGCAGCAGTTCCAGGGGGTCCGCATCCGTTTCCCAACTGTGCCGCAAATCAGGCGAAGGCGCCGGGCCCCAACGGTTTGCCGGCAGCCAACACAGCAACGTTTCTGCCGGCAGCTTCCCCGGCTGCCCCAAATCGGCTAACATCCGCCGCACCTCCGGCGCCTCAGCCGCAAAAGGATGCGGCTGCGCCGTTTTCTTGCGCCGGTCCCGGCTGGGCTGCGCCGCCGCCGCCGTCTCCGCCCAAACGAACACGCCCCCCTTGTTGCCCGCCTGGACGGGAATGAGCCAATGTAAATGCAAAACAACCATAGAGGGAACGCCTCCCGTTACGACTTGCCAAAAAATTTACTTATGTCTACCATTATACCGGGACAGCCAGGAGGTTCAAAAAATGTTATAATTAGCCAGGTAACTGTCTGAGGTAACATTCCAGTAAATCGTGGCGATCTCTTTAACCGCCTATCGTCCCCGTAAAATGGGCAAAAAGACATCGGCGCCGGGCAATTTTGGGCGCGTCTGCGCCCAAAATTGCCCATAAAAATGGGTGTCAGCCCCGCCTCCGGCGGGGCTGACACCCACCACGATTGAGTGCAGCGCTACCACAGCGTTTTGTCCCACAATTTTTGAGGGAAAAACTATGCCATGGGTATTCGATCCAAACTCCGGCGGGACCAAGATTCCCGCCGCCAAACAGCAAGAAGTCAGGCAGCGCATTGAAAAATTTGCCGCCGAACATTATGCCGGCAAATACATCCGCCTGGAAATTCGTTTTCGCGCCCAATTCTGCTACATTGACGCCTACGTCGAACCAGACGTCCCCGCCAACTGGCCCCCCGCCGATTGGCCCCAAACGCGCGACCAACTGATTGAACAACTGCGCCACACCCCCACCCACCTGTGCCGCCTGCGCTACTTCGGCGACGACGACTGGGGTTTCGCCTTCTACACCTACAGCAACGAAAAGTACGAACTGTCCGTCTTTCCCAACGGCAGCTTCACCGGCACACCCGAAGCCGCCTTCGCCGCCGCCGCCATGTACCTGGTTTAACCAGTGCGGCAGCCTGACAGTAGTAACGGTCTAAAAACAACTTTTAACCAGACGCGCCAAAGGTAACCAGATGATAGACAACGAAACAGAAAAGCAGCTTCACGAAAGATCAAGCCGCGGGGAATCATTAACCAGTACGGAGCAAGCACAGTTGGCAGCCTGGTACGCCGCACAAGACCTGACCGAGGCAGACTTACTCCACCCACTGGTCATTGAAGTTGACCTGCCTCTACTTCAGCGCCAGGTAGATGTAGCCTCGACCCAGTTAATGGCTATCACAGAGCGCATTCAGCAAGTAGCAGCAGAAAATAATGCCCTCCGGCAAGAAATCACGCGCCTGCAGCAGCAATTAGCCAGCCAGAAGCAGCCAGCATGAGTATCACCCAGGATCAACGTAATCAAGTTTGCCAGCGCGCTAACTATGCTTGTGAATTCTGTGGCGTTACTGAAACTGATGCGGGTGGGCAATTGACCATAGACCATTTCCAGCCCCGCTCGAAGGGTGGGGACGACAGTCTGGACAATCTTCTTTATTCCTGCGTACGTTGTAACCTCTATAAACAGGATTATTGGCCCGCCAGCAATGACGCCCCCGTGCTATGGAATCCCCGTCACGAACCGGCTGCCCGACATTTTCTGACGTTGGATGACGGACAATTACTGCCACTAACAACTGTTGGCGAATTCACCATCCGGCGCCTACGTCTCAACCGCGCCCCATTGGTGACTTATCGCCAATCCAGACGAAAACAGGCTGAAACCTCGCGTCTGCTAACGGAATACCGCGACCTGGTATCCCTATTAACTCAACTCAATGCGCAACTGGCGGTATTGACCAGACAACAACAACAACTTCTGGTCACGCAAAGGGAACTGCTTCGCCTGTTGCTCGGCATAAAAGAAGAGTAACAAGTAGCACATTATGCCGGCAAATACACCCGCCTGGAAATAGGTCACGACGCTATCTCCCGTTCTTCAAACTCATCTTTCTCCGCGCCCTCCGCGTCTCCGCGTGAACCTGTTTTAATCAAAAGATGCCCCCCACGCGCTTGCAACTGCAATGCCACACCCCCCATAACGACCGACCATTGAATCCCAAAAAAACACGATTCAATGGTCCCCTTCCATCCGAAAATTCGCCGCGATGTCCCTACCCATTGCAATATTATCTGCATACCCAGGAAGCCCCAGGCGTTCCCATTAACCATTCACAAATTCACCCATTCACCCATTAATTATTCCTTCCTCCCACCTCAATATCCGCAAAAACCGTCATCCCCCAGCGCAACGGCAGCGCGCGGGCATCATCCAGCGCAATAGTTACCGCATACGTAATGTCCCCCCGCGTCAACGTGGAAATGCCGGCAATATCCACCACCACGCCGGACAAAGTTTCATCGGGAAGGGCGTCAAAGCGCAGCGTAACCGGATCGCCCACCGCCACTGCCACCACATCGCTTTCCGTCAGGTCGCTGGTGACCACCTGCCAGCCGCCGTAATCCGCCAGCGTCATCACCGGCAAACCCGGTGAAACTATCTCCCCCACTTCCACGTCCACGCGGGCGATTGTGCCGGCAAACGGAGCCATCACCGTCATCTGATCCAACGCCGCCTGCGCCGCGTCCCGCGCCGCTTCCGCTTGCGCCACCGCCGCTGCCGCCTGCGCCGCCGCCGCTTCCGCCTGCGTCACGGCAGCCTGCGCCTGCGCCAGCCCAACTTCCGCCTGCGCCACCTGCGCCTGCGCCACCGCTATTTGCTGCGGGCGCGGCCCCGCCAGCAGCAAATCCAACTGCGCCTGCGCCGCCGCCTCTTGCGCCGCCGCCACGGGCACGGCCGCATTCGCCGCCTGCCGCTGTGCCGCCGTCGGGCCCGCCTGCAGTTCCGTTAAGCCCGCCTGCGCCGCCGCTACTCTGGCATTAGCCGCGTTTAAGGCGAAACGGGTCTGCTCCTCTAGCGTGCCGCCCACCTCGTTGCGAATCAACGCATCATATTGATCTTGCACCACCCGCGCATCCGCCTGCGCCGCCGCCACCTGCGCCTGGGCGTTTTGGATCTGGGCGGCGGTGGCGCTTTCCAGAGCCGCGTCCCGGCTCGCCGCCGCCTGGCTCACAGCAGCGGCAGCCACGTCCACGCTGCTCTGCAAGGCAGCGATTTCAGCGGGCAGCGGCGCCGATTGGGCCAGGGCCAACTGCGCCTCAGCCACGTTAACCGCCGTTTGCGCCGCCAGCACGCCCGCCTGGGCGGCGGACAGTTGGGCGGCGGCGGCGGCAATGCCGGCATTTGCCTGCGCCACGCCGGCCTCCGCCTGCGCCAGCGCCGCTGCCAGGTCCGCCGCTTCCAGGCGCAGCAGCGGCGCGCCCGCCGCCACTTCGTCCCCAGCCTGTACCAACAATTCCGCCACCCGCCCAGGGCGCAGCGCCGCCAGGTCAGCCCAACGCGCCGGCTCCAGACTGGCTTCTGCCGACACCACGTCCACGCCCGTATCTACCGCCAGCGTATTCACGTCAGGCGGCGCAGCGCTTTCCTCTGGCTGCGGCGCCAAAAAGCGCATATACCCCCAATAGCCGCCGGCTACCAGGACAATTAAAGCAAGTAAGCCGCCAATGGCTCGTTTCCAGTTCATAAATCCTTCTCCCAAACAAATCTACCAGCTTGCCGGCAAAGTTCGTAATAGCCCGCTGATGACGCCAATAAAGCGCAGATTGGACGGATTAATCACCGCTGAATCAGCCCTTATCCGCGTCTGTCAGCGTCATCAGCGTGCCATTTCTTAACATCTCCAACCGGCTTGCCGGCGCTCACTCATTCTTGATAGCCGCAATAATGTTCACCTTGCCGGCACGCACCGCCGGATACCAGGCGGCAACCAGCGCCAGCAACAGCGCCAGACAGAACGCCACAACCATCGCCTGCGTCGGCGTCTGCGGCGTCAGGGCAAAACCGCCCAATTCGCGCAAACCCGTAATAAAGACGCCCACCAACACCACGCCAAAAGCCACGCCAAAAACAGCCCCAATCAATCCCATGGCGGCTGCTTCCGCCAGAATCATGCGCCGCACCTGCGTCTGCGTCATCCCCAGGCTGCGCAGCCCGCCTAGTTCGCGGGTGCGTTCCAGCACGTTCATGAGCATGGTGTTAATCACGCCCAGACCCGCCACCACCAACCCGATCAAGCTGAGCACGTCGAACAGGGCAAAGGCGCTTTCGCTAACTTCCAGCACTTTTGCCTGGAAGTCGGCCTGGCTTTCTACGGACAGGCTCATGCCGCGGCCCACCTGCGTCTTGATGCGTTCGCTCACGTCGCCGGCAGATGTGCCCGGAGCCAGCGTCACAGTGAAACGATCTACGCTGTTGACGCCGTAATAGCGGCGCAGATCGTCCCAGGAGCCGGTGACGACGGGCAGTTCGGCGCCGGTGAAGTCTACAATGACGCCAGCCACGCGGAAGGTTTGCTGGCCGCGGCGCGTGTCCAGCGTCAGGCTGTCGCCTACGGTCAGATCGTATTGTTCGGCAATGGTAGCGCTAATTAGCAAGGAACCGCCGGCGGCAAGCTGTTGTATGGCTGCGGCGGCGGGAGGCCCTTCTTCGATTTGAATGCCGGCAACCTGCAAATACGTCTCTGGATCAATGGCGGCAAACAGGGTAAACAGGTCTTGGCCATCGGACAGAACAATGCGGGTGGCCACATAGCCGGCTTTGGTCACCGCCGCCACGCCGTCCAGCGCCAGCAGGCGGTTTTCCAGTTCGGGGCGCATGGTCATGGGAGAACGCACGTACAGGTCGCCGCCGACGGCGGTCTCCACCCAGTTGCCCAGGTCGGCCTTAAAGCTCTGCGTCAAGCCGCTGATGCCCACTACCATGCTGATGCCCACCATCAGGGCAGCGACGGTGAGGGTGGTGCGGCCTTTGGCGCGGTTAATGTTGCTGCTGCCCAGGCGACCTTCGCTGCCAAACAGGAAGATGATGAGGGGGCGGAACAGGCGCTCCAACAGGCTGGCGACAATGGGGATGCACAAGGTGGCGCCCAGCAGCAGCAGGAAGATCGTGTTGCTGCCTACCACATAAGCCACTTCGGGGCGAAAGGGGACGCGGTACAGGATAAGGAGGGAAAGCAGGACGGTGAGGGGACCAAATTTGAGGCCGACTTGCAGCCAGCGGGCTTCGTTGACGCTGCCTTGCACGCGCAGGGCTTGCAGGGGGGAGATGCGGGCGGCTTGAAATGCGGGCACAAACGCTGCCGCCAGCGTGACCAACACGCCCACACCCACCGCTTGCAGCAAATCCCCTGGCTGCGCGGCCACGATTTCAATGGCTTGCCGCGTAAAAGCAGCCATGAAGACGATCAAGCCGCGCGCCAGCAGCAGCCCGGCGCCCACGCCTAACAGCGAGCCTAGCACGCCGACAAGGGCAGCTTCGGACATCACCAGCCCCACAATCTGCCATTGGGTGGTGCCGATGGCGCGCATCATGCCTATTTCGCGGGTGCGCTCCACGATGGTCATGGCAAAGGCGTTGTAGATTAGAAAGCTGCCCACAAACAGGCTGACTACGCTGAAGAAGCCCAATCCCAGGCGGTAGTTTTGCAGGCTGTTTGCCACCAACTGCCCGCGCGAGGCAGGATACTTGACTTGCACTTCAGGGCCCAGGCGGTCAGCCAACGTCTGGCGCAGGGCTTCCAGGTCGTCGCTGCTGCCGGCAATTTCGGTCTCGGCTACAATTTCAATCTGACTCAGCGTATCCGCCGCCGCAAATAGCTCTTGAGCTGCCGGCAGGGGGGCAAAGCCAATCACGCCTTCGTTGGCCACGCCAATGCCTTCTTTGGCGATCAACCCCACCACCCGCAGCCGCGCCGCGCCGCCGGGGATGAGCAGTTCCAAATCCTCCCCCACCTCAATCCCTTTCTCCGCCGCGTAACTCTCCACCAGCACGACGCGGTAGCCCGTTTCCCCAGGCGGCAGCAGTTCGCCCGCCGTCAGTTTGTATTCGTGCACCTGCGGATCCATTTCGGGATCGATCCCCATCAGCCAGAACTGGCTGCCGGGCACAATCTGCCCGCCGCCGCCAAACTGCACCTGCCAGTCCTGAGCTTCGGCGGACGGAATAGTCACGCCAATGTAAGCGGGGGCCAGGGCCACCACGCCGGGCGTGCGCCGCACCACATCCGCCAGCGCCTGGTCAAAACCGCCCGAGGTCTCCGACTCTACCAACAAGTCGCTCTGCCCGGCGGCTTCGTCAAAAAAACGGTTGATGGAGTTCAAGGTGCTGCCGTTGGTCACGTTTACGGAGACCATAGCCGCCACGCCCACCACAATGCCCAGCATGGTCAGCACGGTGCGCACCCAGCGGGTGGCCATGTTGCGCAGGGCCAGCAGCAGGGGCATAGCCACAGCCAGGCGGCTTAGACGAAAGAGCAGGGTTTCTTTAGAGGAGGACATGGGATGCCGGCTTAATTACAGTTCAAGCTGCTGCATCACAGCCAGAATACGCGCCATGTCTTCGCCATGCCCGCTGCGATACACAATGGGCAGCGATTGCACTACCTGACCATCCTTGAGGAAGATCACGCGGTCGGCGTAACTGGCGGCGCGCGGGTCATGGGTGACCATCACAATCGTCTGCTGCATCTCCTGGCTGGAACGGCGCAGCAACTGCAAGATGGCGGCTCCGGAGCGGGAGTCCAGGTTGCCGGTTGGCTCATCCGCCAGCACAATTTCCGGCTCATTCACAAAGGCGCGGGCAATGGCCACCCGCTGCTGCTGCCCGCCGCTCATCTGGTCGGGACGGTGTCCGCCGCGATCTGCCAGCCCGACCATATCGAGCAAGCCGTGTATCCGCTGCCGGTGGGGCGCCAGATGCTGCCCATCTATCAGCAGGGGCAGGGCTACATTTTCCTCGGCGGTCAGGGTGGGGAGCAGGTTGTAAAACTGGAAAATGAAGCCTACTTTGCGGCGGCGGGTGAGCGTGACCTGATTGTCGGATTGGTGCGATAGTTCACTGCCGGCCAGGACAATGCTGCCGGAGGTAGGCTCATCCAGCCCGCCTAGCAGGTGGAGCAGAGTGCTTTTGCCGGAGCCGGAGGGGCCCATCACGGCGACAAATTCGCCTCTGGCGACTTCCAGGCTGACGTCGTCCAGGGCACGCACAGTCACGGCGCCCATTTGATAATATTTGGATACGTTTCTGGCTTCTAGTACAGGCATTGTTTCTTTCTGTCGTCTTGCTTTGTAACCGGGGCGCATCGCACGTCTGGCGGTTGGATAGATGCGCCAGATTTGCCCAGGCATGGTTGTTACCAGGCAGCGTATGAATTATAGCAAAAAAAAGCAGTTCGTGACTGATTTCACAAATGAGGCGCGTGCCCCCATCCCCCAGCCCCCTTCCCCCCAGAGGGGAAGGGGGCTTTCGGAGAGGGCGAGGGGCGCTGCGCGCCCCTCGCCCTACATTACCCCTTCCCTGGCGGGGGCGCTGCGCGCCCTTGTCCACCATTACCCCTTCCGTGGCAATGGGACGGCAGCTTTTGGGTTTTTGCAAATTGACAAAGCGCTCTCTGGCGGCTATAATTTCCAGGTTCCACTCTTTACCATGGGCGTTTTACAATTGCATAACGCAGGTTCAGAATGGAAGAGCAACACGAGTACGCTCAAGTAACTGGCCTGGGATTGTTGTTTTCGTTAGCGAGCAGAAGTCATCTTGGTTGTCACGATACGGTAAGCAAAGTCTTCAAAAAAGTTACAGGATAAGAGAGGCTCGGTGGTATGCTCAGGAAATACGCCGGGCTTTTTTGTTTGTAACTATTTACCGCAAAGACGCAAAGAACGCAAAGATAAAGAGAAGAACTTTGCGGTCGCCGGCTCCTTCGCGGTTAAATCCCAAAGGGATTGTATAGTTACAATTACAATAGGAAACACACTCTGTAGATGGATAACGAAGGTTTTGACTACTCCCAAGCCGATATGAGTCAGCTCCTGGAAGAGCATGATTACGACATGCCCAAGGAAGGCGACATGCGCACGGGCGTCATCGTCAGCATGACGCCGCAGGGCATTATTCTGGACTTAGGCCTCAAGCGAGACGGTCTGGTTCCCCCTTCTGAAGTTAACAAATTGGCGGACGAGATAAAAGAGAAGCTAAAGGTTAACGAAGAAGTGCTGGTGTACATTGAAAACACCCGCGAACCAGATAGTTTGCACGTCTCCATCCAGAAGGCGCTGCTCTACCAGGATTGGATTCAAGCCGAAGAGCTGATGCACAGCGGTCAGATTATTGAAGTGGAAATTGCCCAGTTCAATCGCGGCGGGGCCATTGCCCCGTTTGGCAATTTGCGCGGCTTCATTCCTGCTTCCCACCTGACCGACTTTAGCCGCAATATGAGCGACAAAGTGCGGCAGCAGCGCATTAACCGGCTGCGCGGCGAAAAGATTCCGGTGAAGATCATCGAAGTTGACCGGGACCGCCGCCGCCTGGTGATGTCGCAGCGGGATGCGCAAAAAGAGTGGGCTGAGGCGCGGCGGCAAGAGTTGATGCAAAAGCTCAACGTGGGCGACGTGGTCTCGGGCCGCGTTACGGGGATGCGCGACTTTGGCGCGTTCGTGGACATTGGCGGCGCAGATGGGTTGATTCACATTTCGGAACTGGCCTGGCACCGCGTCAAACACCCACGGGACGTGGTGAAGGTGGGCGACGAAGTCGAGGTGTATATCCTGAAGCTGGAACACGATTCGCAGCGCATTGCCCTCAGCCGGCGGCGCGCCGTCCCCAGCCCCTGGGAACTGGCAGTGGAAAAGTATGCCACGGGCCAGTTGGTGGAAGGCACGGTGACGCGGCTGGTGGATTATGGCGCATTTGTGCAGGTGGAGCCCGGTATTGAGGGGCTGCTGCACATCTCCCAACTTTCCGCCTCCAATGTGGGGCATCCGCGCGAAGTGGTGCGTGAGGGCGAAGTGCATCTGCTGCGGGTGATCAGTTTTACACCGGAACGGCAGCGCATTGGCTTGAGCCTGAAAGCGGTCACCACCAGTGAGCAAATGGAATGGATGGCGCGCAAGAACGCCGAAGCGCAGGCTGAAGCGACCGCCAAAGCAGAGGCTAAGGCGAAAGCCGCCGCCAAAGCAGAAGCCGCTGCCACAGCGGAGGTCGCTGCCGCAGCGGAGGCTGCCCAAGCAGAAGGTGAAGCTGAGTCTGCTGCCGCAGCCGCTGCCGAAATGGAAGCCCCGGCTGAAGTAGAAGCCGCTGTGGAAATGGAAGCCCCGGTTGAAGTAGAAGCCGCCGTGGAAATGGAAGCCCTGGCTGAAGTAGAAGCTGCCGTGGAAATGGAAGCCCCTTCTGAAACAGAAGCTGCTGCTGAAATGGAAGTCGCTGCCGCAGCAGAAGCTCCGGTTGAAACGGAAGTCGCTGCCGAAATGGAAACCCCGGAAATGGGCATTGACGAAGAAGCGATGGCTGCCGACAAACAGGCAGAAATGGCAGCCGAAATGGCAGATTTGCCCCCTATGGATGATATTGGGGATGCCGGCAGCGAAGAAGAAGAGTGACCCCAAAGTGCGCCGCGCTTTCGAAGCAGTGCGTCGCACTTGTGGAACTGCGGAATGGAACAGAAGGAGGTGAGAAGCAATGGCCCACGTAAAACTAATGCCTAACGAAACGGACGAAAGCCTGCTCAAGCGTTTTCGCAAGAAAGTGGCTAAGTCCGGCACCATGAGCGTTATCCGGCGCAAGCGCTGGCACGTTTCGCGCAGCGAACTGCGCCGCATTCAAAAGAAAAAGGCTGTGCGCCGCATGAGACGGCGACAAACCTATCGCACGCCCTGAGTGGCTGTCCAGAAATAAGTTCGTAGTAACGGCTTCAGCCGTCTCAACCGCTGAAGCGGTTACTACAAACCAAAGTCAAAAGGTTATAAGTATTTCACCACAAAGACGCAGAGAGCGCTAAGTAGATAACTGAGAATCTTTGCGTCTTAGCGGTAAACACACAAAAAAGAGGCATATGGCTAAAAAAGAAGATAAGCTGCAAGTAGAGGGCACAATAGTCGAAGCCTTACCCAACACCCAGTTCCTGGTGGAACTGGATAATGGGCATAAGGTGTTGGCTTACCTGTCCGGCAAAATGCGTCGTTACTACATCCGAATTTTGGTGGGAGACCGTGTCCGCGTGGAAATGACCCCCTACGACCTGGAGCGAGGTCGCATCACCTACCGCTATCGCAACAGCGCCAGTTTCGTTCCCTCTGCCAATCGCTAAACGTCCATCGTGGATCGGGCATCCCTGCTCGATCTGGCATAAACGGGCAAGATGCCCAGGTTATCGGGGATCAGGCATCCCTGTCCGACCTGGCGTAAGCGGGCAAGATGCCCACGCTACGTTGGTCGCGCTACGAAAGCAACCCAATCGCGCACGGTAAACGTCTGGGCAATCTCCCCCCCGCTGGCAGCCACCGCCGCCGCCACCCCCGCCGCCTGTTCCTCAATAATTCCGCTCAAAATAAGCCGCCCGCCAGGCGCTACGTAAGCCATTAGCTGCTCCTGGCGCAGCATGGCTTCAATCACCGGCGCCAGGATGTTGACCACGACCAGGGCCCAGGGGCCGCGCGGGGCGTCGGCGAGCGTGCCGGCATTCACCGTCACCACCTGCGCCACATCATTCAAGCGCACATTCTCCAGCGCCGCCTGTACCGCCAGCTTATCCGTATCCACCGCATACACTCGCCCCGCGCCCAGTTTAGCCGCCGCCGCTGCCAGGATGCCCGATCCCGTACCCACGTCCAGCACGCTGGCGCCGGGCGTCACCAACTGCTCCAACGCTTGCAAGCACATTTGCGTGGTGGGGTGCAGCCCTGTACCAAAAGCCATGCCTGGGTCCAGCGTCAACACAATGTCATCTGGGCTAACGCTTTCCGCCGGCTGCCAGCTTGGTTGAATCCACAACCGCTGGCCTATGCGGAACGGTTCGTAATGTTTCTTCCAGGCGTTGGCCCAGTCCTCTTCCGCCAGCGTCTGGAAGGCAGGCGCAGGAATGGGATACAACCTGCCTAAAAAGTAAACGGCGGTCTCAATGCGCTGCCGCGCCGCCGCCGCCTGTTCGTCATCAGGGATGTAGATTTTGACAGCTACCGCCGGCTCCAGGGCGTAGGGATCGGGGCTGCCGGCATCCCCCATCTGCACCAACGCCACGCTCTGATCATACGCATACGGGCGCAGCGCTTCAGCGACCGCCTCCGCCGCCTCCCCATCGGCGACCACGCTTACCTCGATCCAGTTCATAGACCAAACACGTCGCCCAGGGCGTTCTTCAACTGGCTCAAAATCCCCCGTTCCCGCTGCGGAATTACTTCCTTGCCCAGCGTGCGCGCCAATTCCTTAAAAAGCTCCCTTTGCTTTTCGGTCAAATCGCGGGGAATGGCTACCTGGGCAATCACGTGCTGGTCGCCGCGATCTGACCGCCCGTCGCGCCGCAACTGCGGCACGCCCCGTCCGCGCATGCGAAAAACTGAGCCGGATTGCGTGCCTGGCGGAATGATTAACTTTTCTTCGCCGTCAATGGTGGGAACGACGATTTCGTCGCCCAGCGCCGCCTGGGCTACGTTAATCTCCATATCGAGCAAAATGTCCGCGCCGCGCCGTTCAAAGAACTCATGTCTAAGCACTTGAATGACGACGTAGAGATGCCCGTGGGGCCCGCCATAGACGCCGGGCGCGCCTTCGTTGTTGAGGCGGATCTGGTTGTCGTTGTCTACGCCGGCGGGGATGCGCACGACGCGGCGGACGGTGCGCTGCACTTCCTTGCGCCCCTGGCAGACGGAACAGGGACGAGAGATGACTTCGCCCTGCCCCTGGCAGTTGGGGCAGGTGGTGACGTTCACGAAGAAGCCGCGTTCGCGGCGGATTTCGCCCAGACCCTTGCAGGTGGGGCAGGTTTCCGGCTGGGTGCCGGGTTCCGCGCCGCTGCCGGCACAATGGTCACAGGTTTCGGGACGGCGGAACTCTATTTCCTTCTCCACGCCATGCACGGCTTCGTCAAACGTCAGGGTCAAGTCGTAGCGAATATCCGCGCCGCGGCGGGGGCCACGGCGGCGGCGGCGCGTGCCGCCAAAGCCGCCCATGAACTGCTCCACGAAGTCAAAAACGTCATCAAATCCGGCGAAATCTTGAAAGCCCGCGCCGCCGCCCTGCACGCCCGCATGTCCATAGCGGTCATAGGCAGCGCGTTTGTCCGCGTCGGACAAAATTTCGTAAGCTTCGTTAATCTCCTTGAAAACGTCATCCGCCCCGGCGTCTTTATTCACGTCGGGGTGGTATTGCATAGCCAGCTTGCGGTAAGCTTTTTTGAGATCGTCTTTGCCGGCATTTCGCGGAACGCCCAGCACCTCGTAATAGTCGCGCTTTGTACTCATAAATTGTGCAGTGGTGCAAGGCACTGGCCTAATCGTTTGAGCCAGTTGGAAGTTTGGCGGCCAGTGCCTCGCACCTGGAGTGGGGTATTACGTAAACTCCCCTTCAATCACATCTTCATCCCGCCCGGCAGAGCCGTCCGCGCCGCCGGCGGCCTGGTCGCCGCCTGGCTGCTGGTACATGCTCATGCCAATTTGCTGCAAGGTCGCTTGCAGCTTATCTGATTCACGCCGCGTCGCATCCAGGTTGCCGCTTTGCCGCGCCGCTTTCACGGCGTCTATGCCCGCTTGCAGCGACTGCTTCTGGCCCGCGCTGATTTTCTCCTCGTTCTCTTTCATGAACTTCTCGGCGCTGTAAACCAGGTTTTCCGCCTGGTTCATCGTCTCCACCGTCGTCTTGCGCTCGGCATCTTCTGAAGCGTGCTGCTCGGCGTCCTTCACCATGCGCTCGATTTCCCGCTCATCCAAACCGCTGGAAGGCAAAATCTGCATGGACTGCTGCCGCCCCGTCGCCTTATCTTTGGCGCCGACGTTCAAGATGCCGTCGGCGTTAATGTCAAAGGTGACTTCAATTTGCGGCACGCCGCGCGGGGCAGGCGGCAAGCCATCGAGAATGAAGCGGCCCAGGCTCTTGTTGTCGTGGGCCATGGGGCGTTCGCCCTGCACCACGTGAATCTCTACCTGCGTTTGGCCGTCGGCGGCGGTGGAGAAGACCTGGCTCTTCTTGGTGGGGATGGTGGTGTTGCGCTCAATCAGCGGCGTGGCTACGGCCCCCAGCGTTTCGATGCTCAGGGTCAGCGGGGTTACGTCCAGCAGCAGCACGTCCTTGACGTCGCCGCCCAACACGCCTGCCTGAATGGCGGCGCCAATGCCCACCACTTCGTCGGGATTGACGCCCTTGTGCGGCTCGCGGCCAAAGAATTTACGCACGGCTTCTTGAATTGCCGGCATGCGCGTCATCCCGCCCACCAGCACCACGTCATGAATATCGGAGGCGCTCAAGCCGGCGTCCTTCAAGGCGCGGCGGCAGGGGTCAATGGAACGCTGGATCAGGTCTTCGGTTAGCTGTTCCAGCTTAGCCCGCGTCAGGGTCAGATTGAGGTGTTTGGGCCCGGCGGCGTCTGCCGTAATGTAGGGCAGGTTGATCTCCGTCTGCATGGTGGTGGACAGTTCAATTTTGGCCTTTTCCGCCGCTTCGCGCAGCCGCTGCAAAGCCTGGCGATCCTGGCGCAGGTCAATGCCTTGATCCATCTTGAACTGATCCGCCGCCCAATCAATGATGCGCAGGTCGAAGTCGTCGCCGCCCAGGAAGGTGTCGCCATTGGTGGACTTCACTTCAAAGACGCCGTCGCCCACTTCCAGGATAGAGATGTCAAACGTGCCGCCGCCCAGGTCGTAGACGGCAATGGTTTGCTCTTTGCTGCTGCCTAAGCCATATGCCAGGGAGGAGGCGGTCGGTTCGTTGACGATGCGCAGCACTTCCAGCCCGGCAATGCGGCCCGCGTCTTTGGTGGCCTGGCGCTGGCTGTCGTTGAAATATGCCGGCACAGTAATCACCGCCTGCGTCACCGGCTGCCCCAGGTAAGCCTCGGCGTCGGTCTTGATCTTCTGCAAAATCATGGCCGAAATTTCCGGCGGGGAATATTCGCGTTCGTTCATGACCACGCGCAGGTCGCCGTTGGGGGCGCGGCGCACGTCGTAGGGCACATATTCGCGCGCCCGCTTCACTTCGGGATCGTCATATTTGCGCCCCATGAAGCGCTTCACGGAGAAAATGGTGTTGTGCGGGTTGACGACCGCCTGCCGCTTAGCCACCTGCCCCACCAGGCGCTCGCCCGTCTTGGCGTTGACCGCCACCACAGAGGGGAAAAGGCGGCTGCCTTCCGCGCTGGGGATGACGGTGGGTTCGCCGCCTTCCATGACGGCGGCTACTGAGTTTGTCGTTCCGAGGTCTATTCCAATTATTTTGCCCATGTTCTTCTCTGTTTTGTAGATTTATGTTCAGGCAGGTTTGAAACCTGCCGCTACCGTATCAATTGGCGACAGCCACCATAGCCGGGCGGATGATGCGTTCGCCGCGGCGGTAGCCGGTCTGCAGTTCCTGCGCCACGGTGCCGCTTTCATACGCGGCGGCGTCCACCTGCATCACGGCTTCGTGCAAATTGGGATCAAATGGTTGTCCCACAGCCTGGATCGGTTCAATGTTCATGCCTTCCAGGATACCGTACAGTTTGCGCTGCACCAGTTCAATGCCGGCATACCAGCTATCCTGCGCCACCGCTGCCGGCACAGCCGTCATGGCCCGGTCAAAATCATCCAATGCCGGCAGCAGCTTCTTCACCACATCCACCAGCGCATTGTTATAGGCGTCTAGCTGCTGCCTTTCCATGCGCTTGCGGGCATTGGCAAACTCCGCCCGCTCGCGCAGCCAGCCATCGCGGTACTCCGCCGCTTCCGCCTGCGCCTGCGCCAACCGCTCTTCCAGCGACAACGCCCCATCGCCCGCCGCCGCGACTGCCGCCGCTTCCACCCCATTCCCAGATTCCCCAACTACCGCTTCATTTTCCATATCCATTCCCATTACACCCCCTCATACCTCATACCTCATACCTCATCAATCACATTCCCCATTTCCTGGCGCGGCTTTGCCACGTAATAGTCGCTGAGCAAATTGCTCATCAACCCGGCCACGTAGCGCACGGCAGAAATGTTGCGGCTGTACGACATGCGCGTGGGGCCCAAGACCGCCAGCGCCCCCGTCAACTCATCCGCCACGCCATAATGGGACAGAATGATGGTGCAATCTTTCAACTCTTCCCAGCGACCTTCGCCGCCAATCACCACCTGCACGCCAGACGTGCCGGGCTTGAGCGTATCCGCCAGCAGCGACGCCAGAAACGTGCGCTCTTCCAGCACGCGCACCGCCTGCCGCGTGCCCTCGTCTTCCAGGATGTTCAGCAAGCCATCGCGGTACACCTCGCTGATTTCGCGCGAATCCGCCCGCCGCAAGATGCTCAGCAGCAGCGTCACCACGTCCCGTTCCAGGGCGTCTTCCAACTGGCTCAGACGGGCGGAAATCTCGTCAAAAGACATACCCTCAAACAACTGGTTAATGCGCATGGCGGCCATACTCAACCGGTTCTGCGACAGCGGCTCGGCCAGCGTTAACATCTGCTGCTTCACTTCGCCGCCAAACAGCACCAGGATCATGAGCACCAGCCGCCCTTGCGTGGAGATAAGCTGCACGTGCTTAAAGCGGTTCAACATGGGGCGCGGCGAGGTGACAAAACTGGCGCCATGCGAGGTGCGCGCCAGAATGGCTGCCGCCAGCCTGATCCACTGCTCCAGGTCCAGGCGCGCCTGGTGAAACTGGTGGCGGATCATGGAACGCTCGTCGGAGGGCAGCTCAAATTCGCCCAACAGCCGCTGCACAAAATAGCGGTAGCCCTTTTCCGTGGGAATGCGCCCCGCCGAGGTGTGCAACTGCGTCAGGAAACCCAGGCTGTCCAGCGCCGCCATCTCATTACGCACGGTGGCCGGGCTGACGTCCAGCCCATACGCTTCCACCAGGGTGCGCGAACCGACGGGCATGCCTGTTTCAATATAGGTGCGCGTGATCAGCGCCAAGACTTGCTGCTGTCGTTCCGTTAACATACTGCCTGTTCAGAAACCGAGTTTTTTGAAAAAACTCGGTTTCTATATTAGCACTCCCCACCTGCGAGTGCTAAAAATGCCAGGGAATATGTTATCATGCCCCCCAACAGGCGTCAAATAAAAATTATGTTAGATTACGCCTGTGGCGGCGGCTCCCCGCCCTCCCCCTACATGCCCTCCCGCGACACAATACGCTGCCAGGCATGGCCGGCAAAAAGGGCCACCGCGACGGCTTCCGCCACCCGCCCGGCAAATAGAACCCAACGCCCGCCGCCAAACGTTGTGCCGGCAACTACCAGCCAGATGCCCAGGTTCAGCAGCCCAAAAGCGACTTGAGCGTATCGCGCTTTGGGCCGGGCGGGTTTCTCCCAGTAACGGGGCAAAATCCAGAATGCCACCCCCATCGTCAACTGCACCACCCAACCCACCAGCAAGAACTCAATGTGTGCCGGCAGCCAGCCCCACAGAGCCGGATGCAGCGGTACGCCCTTGTGCGTTAGCAGCAGCGCCCCCACGGTGAACCCCAACAGGAGGTAGATAAAAGCAGCGCGAATAATCCACCGGCTGAAACGAGGCATCCCCTACTCTCCGCGATACTTTTCTTTGATGCGGGGCCAGGAGAGGGTCACGAAAATGACCGCCGCCAGCCATTGCAGCAGCGCCGCCGCCGCCAACAGCCAGCCAAACCCGCCATCCGGCTTGACGCTGTGCAGGGGTTCGCCCACCACGCGCAGCAGCAGCCCGCCATTCAACAAGCCGTAGCTGATCCAACCCAGGCGCACGTTGCCGCGCGGGCGGCTGCGGCTGATGATGGGAAACATCCAGTAAATGACGCCAAAGATCATCTGCGTCACCCACCCCACCAGGAACAGATGGAAGTAAGCCGGGGTCATGGTGCGGAGGAAATAGGGCAGATTTACGTCATTGGGCAGCGCCAGCGCCGCCGCCAGCAGCAAAGCCGCCGCCAGGTAAACGAAAGCCGAACGGATATACCAGCGCGTCAAACGGGGCATAATGATTTCCCTTCGGAAACCGAGTTTTTGGGAAAAACTCGGTTTCTCTGTCTTCATTGCGCTTGCTATTCTACCAGAAATCAGAAACCATAGATTGGTTCAATCTTCCAGATTGAACCAATCTAATCCAAAGAACGCGGTTTCTATGCGCCAGGGTTGCCGCTGCCGGCATTTTCCATTATCATTTTCCCCATCAACCACAGCCATAAGTTTAACAGGAGGAGAACGCCAGCCTGCCATTTTCACTAAAAACTTGCTCCCAACCCTTCGGAATTTGCTGCCACAAAACAGCATCCAACTGCCTCTGCACACATTCGGAAAAATATGGGCGTCGTGGCAGCCCGAATGGGCGTCGTGGCAGCCTGAATGGGCGTCGTGGCAGCCCAGATGGATATTCCCGCAGCCCCAACGGGTATCTCCATCCTTTAATCAACCGCTTACGTCGGGGCAACCCATACCCTTTACCTCGGAGGAAATTATCATGGCTTTTTCACAATCGCAACTGCAACGAAAAATGGAAATCTTTACGCGCAATGGACTGACGGTGGAAGCGCAGGCGGTCCTTGCCGGCATTGGCTACACGCCGGCAGAGTTGACCAACGGCAGTACGCTGCTGCAAACGTGGATCACGGCGCGCACCGAAATAAAGGCACAGAGCGCCGCCCAAAAATTAGCCACCAATACGGAAGCGTTGGCGCAAAAAGCGGCGGAACTGGAAGCCGTCAACTTTGCCGGCACAGTGCGCACCCTTTACGGCGACGATGAAGTTGTCCTCACTGCCCTGGGGCTGCAAACTCAATATGAAACCATCATTGACCCCGAAACGGGCGAACCCGTGCAGCAAGCCGTCCGCCCGCCGCGAGACACCGCTTCGCAAATTGCCCGCTGGAGTCTGCTCTTTACCAACGCCGGCGGGCTGGAGCAGTCCGTTCAGGATGCCCTGACTGCCGCCGGTTGGGACGCCGCCCGCATTGCCGCCGCCCTGGCCCTGGTACAGGCATACGCCGCCGCCGATAACGCGCAGCAGCAAGCTATCCAGGCGCACCAGGCGCAATCCGCCGCCGCCCAGGCTGCCCACGCCGCCGCCTACCAGTGGTACAGCCAGGCGGCCCGCCTCAGTAAACTGGCAATCAAACGCGCCGACCCGGCCAACGCCGCCCAACTGCGCGAACTCCTGGGCTTCCCTCCCCAATAACGCCCAAAAGACCTGCCAGGTCTACCAGACCTGGCAGGTCTTTTGGGTATGAGGTATGAGGTATGAGGTATGAGGTATGAGTGTGCCTGGCGGGTGTGGCATGTGCCCCCCCATTAACCATTCACAAATTCACAAATTCACCCATTAATTATTAACTCCCTCCCTCCACCACCGCAATCTCTGCTGCCGTCAACC
Source organism: Chloroflexota bacterium (assembly GCA_019136785.1). GTDB lineage: Bacteria > Chloroflexota > Anaerolineae > Promineifilales > Promineifilaceae > JAGVTM01. The sequence goes on from JAGVTM010000587.1 coordinate 21,215, forward strand.
CATACAACTTATAGACTGTCTGATCAATCAACCAATCCGTCCCCGCCAGCCGCCCGTTCAACGCCGCCACGCCCGCCGCGTGCGCCCGATATGCCTGCACCAGCTTGCTCAGCCCACTGACGCTGCCCGCCAACGCCTTCACAAACCCCTTAAACGCTTCTTCATTCCAATCCAGGCTGGCGTCCAGGGTGATACTGCTGCGGCTGTCCGCGTTCACAAACGGACGCGCCGCCGGAATGTCCTTGTACAGCGATTGCGCCTGCTTCCCTTTGCGCAGCAGGGCAAATGTCCTGGCGTCCGCCGCCGCCCCTTCCACGTCCAGCCAGAACGCTTCCAGCGCCGCCTGCCTTGCCCTGTTCATCTCAATCATGCGCTCTGCCAGAAACGCCAGCCAATCATGCACCGTATCATTCCGCCCCGCCGCCAACTCCCCATCCACCCACGCCAGCAGCGCCCCCACCGCCGCCTGATTACAAAAGTCTGGCAGACTTTTGTAATCTTCAACCGCCTGCTGGTAGTAAGACTGAACCACAGTAAGAGCGGCCTCACGCTCAACTTGAGATGATGCAAAGTCAATTTTGCGTATAGGAAGGTTTTTTGCATCCTTAATCAGGATCTTTTGAAATCTTTGTAGACTTACGTCCAAATAAACAGCTCGATGGAAGTAACTGATCAGCTTAGAAGCCAAGATTGCCAACACAAATTTTAGATTTGTTTCTCCCTTAGCTACCAAGTTGAATTGGTTTTGCGTATTGTAGAGTTCTTCATCTGTCCAACCCACAAAAATACGCATTGAACTCCAATCTATGATCTGTTGAACTAAGATACGCTCTTGTCTAAAAAATCTCGGCTCTCTAGGGGCAGCAAGCCATTCTCCATATTTGATCCACTCTTTTCCATTCCAAAGAACTAGATATCGACCAACGTCACCACTAACCAACAGTTTTTTATATGTTGAATCCAATTGAGAATCAGCATGAAATACCTTATTCGTTATCTGTTCTTCGGTATGTCCTCGATATTTATCATACGGAGTAAGCCCGAGACAGAATTCACAAAGACTTTCAAGAGGCTGACTATTGCTTCTTACTGTTTTGATAATCTCCAACTCTAAAGTGTCAACCAAATTGATCGTGTATTCGGCATTGGCTTGCCAAACCTCTTGGCGTACATGAAATCCTCTATCAGCAGTTTCTGGAGAGACTTCAGTAACTCGTTCAAATGAATCATAAACCAATACTAATGTATTGCTAGAACTATTGGGTTGTGTCTTTCTAATAAGTACAACACACGTATCAACTTTTACTTCTCCGGCTACTCCACCAAATAGTTCATTTGGCAAACGTACTACATGCTCTAATTGACACTTTTCCAGGACAATCTTACGTAACTTTGAGTACGACACCTGTGTAAGAAAAGCTGAAGGAATAATAAGGCTCACACTCCCTACGACATCTTTGGTTAACAAGAGCGCATTCTCTAAGAAGGCTGCAAAAACGTTGATACGTAACATCATTGAGGAATAAGTTGTAAACAAATAATATACAAGTGGTTTATTAAGCCCTTTGATATCAACATATGGGGGGTTGCCAATCACCGCATCAAAGCCGGCATTTTCGCCCAACGACCGCCCGTACTCGTCAAAAAACACCTCCGGGAAAGCCAACTGCCAGTGGAAATAATCCAGGGCGGGGTTGGTCTGGCGGCTGGCGGCGGGGTGGTTCAAGAATGCCGCCGCCTGCGCCTCGCTCAACAGACTTTCCCCCCCTTGCAGCCGCGCCGCCAGCGCCCGGTACGCCGCCGGCGTCATCTCGTTGCCAAAGTAGCCGCTAACCCACAAATCCGCCAGCCGCTGCCAGCGCGCCAGGTGCGCCCGCTGCACGTCCCGCCAGGCGTCCTCTTTGGCGTGCACGTCGGCAATGTCCTCCGTGGGCAGCCGTTCAATCACAGCTACGCCATGAACCGCCAGCCCAATGTCGCGGCTAAAAGCGGAATCGTCAAACAACGCCTCCTGCGCCGCAGTCGCGGACGCCGCCGCCCGCGCCGCCGCCGCCGGCGGGCGCTCCAGGTCTGCCAGCCAGGCGCCAATCAGGCTGTCCCCATGCCGCAAATGGTGATCCAGAAAAGTGAGCGGCTTATCCGCCGCCGCCGTCTTCAACCAGAGGGACAGCTTCGCCAGTTCCACGGCCATGGGGTTCTTGTCCACGCCATAAATGCACGCTTCGACGACGCGGCGTTTCCAGTAGAGGAGGTCTGTGTCGGGTGTGTCGGGGGCGGGCGTGCCTGGCACGGGTGCGCCGGGCACGGTGACGCGCTCATCCGTAGCCAGCGCCCGCGCCAGGTAGTTGGTGGCTTCCACCAGGAAATGCCCCGACCCCATAGCCGGGTCCAACACGTTCAGGCGCAAAATCTCCGCCACAAACCGCGCCGCCGTCTCGTTGGCGGGGCCCGCCTGCGCCCGTTCCCGCGCCGCCGCCACCAGGGGGCCCAACGTGTGCGCCACAATGTATTCCACAATGTAATCGGGCGTGTAGTAAGAACCGGTGGCTTTGCGCTCCCCCTTGTCGTTGGTCAGGTACAGGTCGCCCGGCTGGCGGCGCTCCGCCAGCGTCTTTGCCTTGCCTTTTTGGGCCAATGGCAGCCACGTCTCCACGCCGCCTCTGCTGACGGTGACCATTTCCGTTTCGGCGACGGTCACTTTGTACTCCAACATGCCCTCATAAATGGAACCCAACTGGCGCACGTCCAGGGTGCGATAATCTACGGCTTGAAATGCCGGCAGCCCGCCGTCTTTGACGATGCGGCGGAAAGCCAGGTAATCTATAGCCCGCGCCAGATAACGGTCGCCCACGAAATGTTGTTCCAAGAACGGGTGCTGCTGCGGGTCAAACAAGCCGCCATTGTAACGGGGCACGCCCAGGTCGGCGTTTAACTGCGGGTCGCTGCCGGCAATGACGCGGCACAACTCCCGCAGCCGCGCCCAGAGGCGGCGGCCCGTGGCCGGGCGGCTGTCCAGCGTGTTGCGCGTCTGGTCAATGGTGCGCGTAAGCTGCCACAAGCTGTATTCCTCTTTATAGGTGGCATTGCGCATGGGCAGCAAAGCGCGGCTTTCGCCGTAGAAAAGAAAGAGCAAACGGTAGAGCAAATACAGGCTGTTCTGGTACACCTGAGCGCGGTCGTTCTCGTTCGTTTTGTCCAGAGTGGCGTCGCCGGCGAAAAAGCCGATGATCAACTGCTCCAGGGCGCGGTAAGCGTTATCCCGCAAATCCGCTTCCAGAGCCACAGCGTAAGCGCGGCTTTGCTCCAGGGCGTCCGCCAGAAAGACGCGCCCCTGCGCATCCGGTTGGAAGGAAGCCTGGCTGAAAAAACGCCAGAAGTAGGCGGCTGCCGCCAGCGCCGCGGTGTCATTGGCGGCGTGCAGCGCCGCCAGCAAGTCCATCTCAAAATAGATTTCCAGCGTGCGCGACGTGTCTCGATGCACCAGCCGCCACAGCCGCCCATTGCTCACTATGCCCCAAGCCAGCCCGCTCAGGCTCAAATAGGTATCAATCTGGAACATGGGGTTCTGGTCGTCAAAGAGAGGCTGGCTGCCCGTCTTTTTGCTCAGGTTCACGTCCCACTTCTTCACCTCCGCCGCCGCCAGCGCCGCCTGCACATAAGCAGGTGTGTTCTGGTGGGCGGCGGCGGCTTTACGCGCCGCCTCACCGGTGAAGAAAACATAGTCCGGCTTCTTGATGTTCCCTTTTAAGCCGGGGATAGACGCCTGCCCTTCCCACACGTGTCCCAGGCGGTGGAAGATGGGTCTGAACCAATGCTCTTCCAGTTGCGACTCGTTATAGCTGTCCAGGTGCGCCTGCTCCTGAGCGTAGAGTTGGCGCAACCAGGTCAGGAAGTCGGCGGCTGCCGGCAAACTCTCCTGCCACCCCGGCATCCAGCGCAAAATCTCGTCCAGATAATGGTCGGAAAAAAGGGATTGGTTATTGTAAGACGCCAACGCCAGTTGAGGCTGAACGGGGAAATTGGTCATAAAATCCTATCCCAATAACAAGCTGCGGTAGAGGGCTTCGGTCTTTTGTACGGTCTGTTCCAGCGTAAACTGAGTGGCAACCCGTTCGCGGGCCGTCTGGCCCAACCGCTGCGCCAGGGACGGGTCTTGCAGCAGGCGGATAATGCCGGCAGCCAGCGCCGCCGCGTCCGCCGGCGGAACCAGCAAGCCAGAGACGCCATCTTCAATGACTTCGCGCGTGCCATCCACGCCTGTGGCGACCACCGGCAAGGCGGCGGCCATTGCTTCGAGGGCGGCGTTGGGCATCCCTTCCCATAAGGACGGCAGCGCAAACAAGTCTAGTCCAGCCAGCAGCATGGGCACGTCGTCCCGCTGCCCCAGCCAATGCACCTGCCGCGCTGCGCCCAACTGCTGCGCCTCTTGCGCCAGCGCCGGGCGCAGTTCGCCGTCGCCAATCATGAGGAAGTGGGCGGCGGGCGTCTCCGCCAGAATGGCGGGGATCGCTTGCAGCAAGGTGGTGTGTCCCTTCTGTGGATGCAGCCGCCCCACCACGCCGATGAGCCGGGCGTCTGCCGGCAAATGCAGCACCCGCCGCAGCCGCGCCCCCGCCGCCGCATTTGCCGGCGGAAACTCGGACAGGTCTACGCCGTTGTAAATGGTGGTCACCTTCTCCGGCGCGGCATGTCCCCGCGCCATCTCCGCCTGCCGCGCTGCTTCGCACACGGCAATGACGGCGTGATCCAGCGGCAGGGTCAGGCGGTTCAGCCGTTCCCGCTGGGAGCCGCCAATGTTCACGTTTCGCCGCGCCGAAATCAAAATGGGAATGCCCGCCGCCCGCCCCACCAGCCGCCCGGTCAGGGTGGCATGAAACATCCAGCTATGCAAAATGGTGGGCCGCTCCCGCCGCCAATGGGCATACAACCGCGCCAACGCATCCACCCGCCATTTGCGCGTCATTTGTAGATCGAGGATGGGAATGCCGGCAGCCCGCAGCTTCCGCCCCACCGCCCCCTCTCCACCGCGCAAACAGACCACCCGCGCCGTAAACGCCGCCTTGTCCAGCCGCGTCGCCAGCCGCCACAACGCCACCTGCGCCCCCCCACTCTGCAAATCCGTAATAAAATGATCAACCAGCACAGGCATAGCTAACACGCTAACAGCTTCTCAATCCTTCGAAAATAGATTCCCACAGAGACGTGGAGGGTGCGGAGAAAATGTAGGGCAAAAATCTGCGAAATTCAGGAAATCAACGCCAGAGGCCTCTGGCGTAATGAAAGAGATACTCTTTTATCCAGTGCGCAGCAGAGTCGTCACCGCAATGTCTTCATCCGCAGCTTCCCAATGAATTCCGATCCCGCGCGCAATCAATCGCCAGTCCTGGCGCTGCTCTGGCGAAGCGTCACGCAAACGAGGGAACCATTCCAACGGTACAGAAATTTCTCGACCATCAGAGAGCCGCACCGTTAGTGCGTCATCAGAAAAACGAACATCTATTGCCAGAACCGATGTTGGACTAATGGGAGCTAAAGTATTCATACCACCTCTCCAAAAAGAAAGCTGCGTTTTCTTCAACCAGTTTCCTCAACTGCCGGATTTCTCTCGAATTGTATCCAACCGCCCACACCAACGAAACTGGGGACAGCCAAAATTTAGCAGCATTCTCTGCCGTTTCAACGTGGATGTGGGGCGGTTCCTGACCTTCTCTGCTAAAGAAGAAAAACCGATGTGGGCCAATGTTCAACACAGTGGGCATAAGCACCTCTCAGCCGCTTGACTTCTAATGGCAAATAAGGCAATTCCAAATGGCTACGTTCATGTCGCAGACCCTTTTAACCGACATGCTTTTACGTGTTCGCCATCAATTATAGCAGAGTAACAGGCGCAGCAGCACGAAGGCGTTAGACGGTAAGGGCGTATGACATACGCCCAATTCAAGCAGAGAGAGAGCAGTTCTTGCCCAGAAAGTAAAACAAGTGGATGGCAAACAGCATAGCGGCATTGGCTTCCACGCCATCCGTCGGCGCCACGTAAGCAGCGCAGCCGCCGCCCAAAAAGGCATTCGCCAGCGCTTCCGCTCCCGTCGCACATCCCAGACTGAGCACCACGTGACCCGGCAGGCGCACAGTCTGCGCCAGTTCGTCCGCCAGCAAAGGATTCTGGTAAGGGATGACAAACCCTCCCATATCGCCATGACAGGAGAGAATCACGTAACGAAAGGTGGGAATATTCCCCCGCAATATCTCCAGAAATTGCGGGCGGGAACCCACCCGATGCATCTCCACCCGATAGTTGAAGCATTCCAACACGTTCCGCAACGTCATCGCTTCGACATCTGTATAAGATACCAGCACAATGGATACCGGCTCCTGCAATACGAGAGGAAAGTCTTCCCTTACTTCTTCCATGCCAGCCTCCTGATTGGTATGTCAGGTCTGTTCTTTGGCTCGTTAACGACAATAAATATCCCTTTTGCGTTTAACGGGTCACGTTATACAATTTACCAATGATCAGAAGCTTCCGCAATACGGAAACTCACAAAATCTTCGAGCGTCAACGTTCACGCAAGTTGCCTCACGTTCACCCCGGCGAAATTCTACTGGAAGAGTTCCTGAAGCCCATGAACCTGAGCCAGAATCAGTTGGCGCTGGATATTTGCGTGCCCGCCAGGCGCATCAACGAGATTATTCAGGGCAAGCGCCGTATCACGCCAGACACGGCGCTGCGGCTGGCTCGCTATTTTGATATGTCTGCCCAGTTCTGGTTGGGGCTGCAAATGGACTATGACCTGGATGTGGCTGCCGATGAATTGGCTGCCAGAATCCAGCAGGAAGTCATCGTTCACAGTCGCTGATGCGCCGCCCACCGCGCCAGGCGCAATGTGGCGTAGCAGGGTTGCGACTGCTGAGAACCCTTTTTCAGGCTTTCTCAAATATCAACACGTCCTGAAAAAATATGCCCGGGACTTCTTTCCAGTTTCCTTGATGATGTTCAATCAGCCTTAATCCTGCGCTTGAAGTAAGAAGATTAAGACCAGCAGTAGTAACACCCATTGCATTTTCGGGAATTCTTGCCCATGCAGGATGTAGCCAGGCATCCGATCCATAAGATGGATGATCAAAAATCCACTGATCCTGGAATGTCCTATGGTATCTACCTTCTGCATGTGATCGCAAAGCAATACTATTTTCATACATTTCATCCAACAAAAAGAACGTCACGATTGCTTTAGCGTCTGGTTTGAGAACACGCTGTATTTCTTTGAAATAGAATAAGGCATCCTCTTGGTTCAGGTGAGTCCAAACAGACAAGGCTGTCATCAGGTCAATACTCTCGCTTTCGATGGGCCATTTCACTTTAACGTTTTTCTGTGCAGGAGCATAAGCTGGATTGCTGACATCGAAATGTATAAATTCGAAATTTGCCGGCGAAAAGTGCCGACGACAAAAGTCAATGTCATCCTTCATCACGTCAATCCCGAAATATTTCCCACCTTGTCCTAAGAACGGTTCGCAGGCTATGCCCAACAGCCCGGTGCCACAACCTACATCAAGTATCGTATTGCTCTCTTTGTTTCGCAGATGACTGTACATTAAGGTCTGGAATATACCTATGACATATGCCCATTCAGCATAGGAATGCTTCCCCCCCCTTCGATTACTTTCATCTGGAATAAGCCGTATATTCTTTGTCCTGCGAATATATCTCTGATCTAAAGGCCTGAATAAGCTATCAAGTAAATGGTAGGAATAAAGCCCCATTCGCCTCAACCCCTTGCTGATAAACTTCTTCATGTCCATTTAAACTCCTATACGTGGTGAATGTCAGATGGTAACCTTATGCAAAGGTCCCATCCTTTATTTGGGCGTTCTTTTGCGAAGGCTTTTACAGGAATTGTTGGAAGACCCGGCGAGCCAGTCGCAACAGAGGAGATTGCAGGGGCCCTGACAAGGAAAGAGCCCAAAAGAGCCAGCCTACACGGTGACCCAAAGCAATATACTGGCCTATCTGTGGACGCGCCTGCTGCCCCTGGCCAGCCGTCAATCGGGTGAGAATATCGTCGCGCAGGAGGTGGGATTGGCGTGCCGGCATTTCCGCCACCAACCAGGGAAACTGCGCCGCCATCATCTCCATCCCGCGCCACAACCCCTGATTCCGTTCCAATCGCTGTCGAGCGGACACATTCTCCCCATGCAGCCGCCGATCCACCAGCGGCTCTGGCAAATGCGCCACGCCAAACCCCGCCGCCGCCAGCCGCACCCACAACCCCCAATCCTCTGCCCCAAAAGGCAATCCTGCAAAGCCCCCCACCTGGACAAATGCTTCCCGCCGCACCACTGCCGACACCAGCCGGATAGAGTTACGCAAAAATAACTGCCGCGTTAACGCCTCCCGATCCAGCGCGTCGTAGAGAATGCCGGCGCGAACCGCATTCTCCCGCCGCGCCGATCCCCCCATCTCCCGCCCGTCGTCATCAATATGCCGCACGTCTGTATGCGCCACCGCCGCTCCGGGCCTGGCTTGCAGGCAAGCCACCTGCCGCGCCAGCTTCTCTGGATGCCACACGTCATCCTGATCCAGAAAGGCAATCAGGTCGCCCACCCCGCCCGCCAGCGCCGCCATGCGCGCCCCCGGCGCCCGCCGCCCCACCTCCAACCGCAAAAAGCGAATGCGCTCATCTCGCTGTCCATACAACGCCTGCGCGTAAGCCAGCGTATCGTCCGGCGAGGCGTCGTCCACAATCGTCAGCCGCCAATGCAGGTACGTTTGCGCCAGTACCGAATCCACTGCTGCCGGCAGCCATCGTTTCCCTTGATAAACCGGCAGCACAATATCAACTAGCAAACCCATTCCCCCAACCACGCACACGCCGCCACATTGCCTCCTACCTCATACCTCATACCTCATACCTCCTACCATTCCCCCAACCACGCACGCGCCGCCACATTGCCTCCTACCTCATACCTCATACCTCATACCTCCTACCATTCCCCCAACCACGCACGCGCCGCCACACCAGCGCCATTTCTGGGAACCGCAGCAGCGCGCTGCCGCCGCCATACACCAACACGCCCACCAGAACCGTCGCCGCCAGCAGCAGCCAATCCTGCGTCACGCCCCACTGCTGCAAGAGCCATTGGCTGCCATAGGCGCAGCCTGCCATAAAAGCCGACAGCAGCGTATAGCGAGCAAACGCTTTAGCCAGGCTGACCAATCCCAGCGGCCCCAACCGGTAGCGCAAATACAACAAATGCCAGGGCCAGGTGAAATTGAGCGAATCCGCCAGGGCAATACCCAGGTAACCAAAACGAGGCATGAACAGGCGCGCCAGCAGCAGCAGTCCGCCAATGTTCACCAGCGACAGAAATGCCAGGAACCACACCGCCTTCAGCGAGTACAACGCCTTTGACGTCACCACACCCACCATGGAGTTCAACAGCAAACCGCTGGAAAATAGCAGCGCCAGCGACACCTGCGCCGTATTCTCCGGCGAAAACGCCCCCCGCTGCAACAGCAGGCGCACCACCGGTTCCCGCGCCACGGCAATGCCAAACACCATGGGAATCACCACAAAAGCGTTCAGCCGCACCGCCAGCATCAGGCTGGCCTTAGCGCTGTCGCGGTCGCCCACAGAAATATCCCGCGCCATAGCGGGAAACAACACCGTCGCCACGCTGTTCAACAGCAGTTGATCAATCGCCCGCACCATCTGGCTGCCATAAGACAGGTAAGCCACGCTGCCCACACCCAGCGGGGACGCCAGCGCCCGCTGCACCGCCGGGTTGAGACGGCGGAAGATGCTGGTGGAAAAAATGACGCCCCACAGCCCCACCAGGCGGCGGAAACGAGCATGACCAAACCCCAAACGCAGCCGCCAGTAGCGCAGCTTATCGCGCAGCCCAAACAGCACCCCCAGGCAAATAAACAGGTGGTTGAGAACCAGCGCCGCCGCCAACCCGTCAATCCCATATTGCCGCGCCAGCAGCCACAGCGCCAGCAGATAAACGCCGTTGCCAAAAGCCAGCCCCGCCGCCGCCGCGCGGAAGCGCCCCAACGCTTGCAGCAAACTGGCGCCAATCGTCCAGACGGCGTTAAACAAAATCATGGGCGTCAAAAGTTGGTTCAGGCGGGCGGCCATCGCCTGCGTGGGCGCGTCATACCCATACCCCACCAGCCGCATAATGGCCGGCGAAAAGACGTACAGCGCCAGTGAAACCAACAGCAGCAGGGCAATCAGGTTGGTGGAAAGGTAACTCACCATCAACCAGGCTTCCTCTTCGCCGTACTGCTCTTTGGCGTCAATAAAAACGGGGATAAAGATCAGGTTCAGGCTGACCAGGAAAATGCTGACCAGCGTCGTGGGCACAACCAACGCTGTAAAATAGGCGTCCACTGCCGCCCCTGCCCCAAACTGCGCCGCGATCACCGCCTGCGCCGCCAGTCCCACGGCCAGGTTCGTCAAAGACCCCAGACTCACCGCCAGGGCCGATTGCAGCTTACTCGGTTCCTTACTCTGTCCACTTTTCACTGACCACTATCCACTTTTCACTGACCCAATTAACCATTCACAAATTCACCAATTCACCAATTAATTATTTCTCTCCCCACTTCTACCAGCCCGGATCATACCCCAGCCAATCCACCAACGCCTGGTTCGGCGCGGCAAAATAAGCCTCAAGCTGGCGGCGCAATGGCAGCGAAATCCCTTCATATGGGCCATGATAATTCCGTTTCTCGAAGCGCGGCGGCTGCCAGTTCGTATCTTGCACGCCTAGAAAAGCCAGACATTTCGCCAACGCCTGCCCTGGCTGCGCAAAAAAGGCTTCGCTGATAATAATCATCATTTGCGATCTGGCAAAATGTCGCTCCCACGTTCGCAGTTGCTGCACATACACCCCTCGGCTCAGGTAACTGAAATGCTGGTGCGCCGGGTCATACGTCCCCGCTGGCTGAAGCTCCCCTGGCGTCGTGCGCACGCGTTCAGCTTCCCGTGCGACAGCTTCAGCAAACGGCGCCGTTTCGTTCCCCAGACGCACTTCGTACAGATAGTGGGAGTAAGCCCGATCAATCGGGTTACGCAGCATGACGATCAAGTGGGCTGCCGGCACGTCCGCCGCCAGTCGCGCCGCCGCGTGCGGGTGGAACAAATAGTAAGGCGTGGCTTCGCCGGTCAGGCAAGGCGAAAATAAACGGCGCACAGAGGCGCGGTAAAAAAAAGCGCGATACCAGGCGGGCCCGCGATCATAGTGGTTATCGAAGTAATGAATTTCTTTGCGCGCCGCGGGCGCGATTTCTGGGTGCTGCGTCAAATAATCATATAACGACGTCGTGCCGCAGCGCTGTCCCCCAATAATCACAAAATCGGGCCACGCCCCCACCCGCAGCGCCGCCGCCGTCCGCTGCGGCAGCAGCCCCGCCTGCGTTCGCAGGCCCGTCTGCGCCGGCAACCACGACCGCCTGCTCATAGCTGGTCGTACCCATACTGTTGCAGCAAAGGATGGCGGCGACAACCCTCATAAAATTCCAGCAAATGGTCGTGCCGCCGGAAAGCAAACGCCCGCTGCGGATTCACCGCCGCCGCCGCCCGTTCGGCTGTCCCTGGCGCAAACGTCACGCCCAGGAACTGCTGCAACTCTGCCAGGTAATGCGCCGGTTGCTGCACCAGGTCTTCGTAACGCAGCGCATACACCTGCGCCGGCGGTACAGCCTGGGTTACTTGCCGGCTCATCGTCTCGTACTCCACCCACAACGAAAATGCCCCTTCCAGGCTGAGGCAGCGCGCCGAAAAGAGGGGGTTATGCAGCGGGTCGCGCCGGTTTTGCTCCCGTTTTTGCAGGCTGTGGGCTACGTCCAGGGGATGCCGGCACAACCGCACTACCCGCGCCTGTGGAAACAGTTCCCACCAGATGGGCAGCGTGAATACCGTGCGCGGGTCCTTCCAGCCCCATGTGCCTGCCGCCCGCCGCCAACCCCAAAACGACCGCGCCCGCCACGACGCCACCGCCCGCCGCAGCGCCGCCGCCGCCTCAATCCGCAAAGCGTCATCTTGCGCCAGGTACGTCACCCCCGCCGGCTGGTCCCAGGCGGCGTGCGCCAGCCGGAACAACCGCTCATTCAGCCCCAGGAAAAAGAGCGCCTCGTCATGCGAGTTGCGCCGCCAGCCCATAAACACGCCGCCCTCATGCAGCAGGCGCGCCAGCAGGCTCGTGCCTGAGCGGTGCATACCGAGAAGGATAACGGGAGGAGAACAGTTAACAGAAAACATGAAACAGAAAACAGGTGCGTGGGTCGGGTATCCTTGCCCGACTTGCATAACCCTTCCCACCAACAAACTACCTTAAAATCTTCGCGCCCTTTGCGCCTTGGCGGTGAAAAGAAAGTATCTTACCGCAAAGCGCGCTAAGAACGCGAAGGAAAACAAAGACGACCCTTTGCGTCCTGGCGGTGAAATCCTTTACTCCGGTCGCCGCCGGAAACGCAGCCTTGCCCACCGGTCACTGGCCTGAGCCGCGTAGAGAAACAGCAGGGGAGTGAAGGGTAAGGTGTAGCGGGGCAAGGGGCGGCGCAGGAAGAGTCCAATCAGGGTGATGTAAAGGAGGCAAAGGGTGAGGAGGGCCATGCCGGCATCCCGCCGCGGCAGCAGCCGCACCATCTGGAAAGTCGCCAGTCCCACCAGCAGCGCGTGGAAGGCGATATAGCCTGCTCGCAGCAGTAAGTTCTCTGGCAGTGACTCCAACCCCACCGGATGCAGCCAGAACTCTACTAGCCGCCGCCCCAAAAACGTCACGTACTGCCCCGGCTGCGCCAGCAAGAAAGCGGGGTCGCGCATATCCACCGCCCGTCCATAATACCGCAAATATTCGTAATGGCGCTGCTCCTCCGTCAGCGGCGCCTCATTGGTCTGCACCCATTCCTCAAACTCCGATGACAGATACCCCTCCCCCGTCCATTCGTAGCGCAAGGCGTCCGTCCGTTCCGTGAAAAAGAAAGCGTCAAACGTCAGCGCGTTACGCGCCAACCAGGGGGCCACAAACAGCAGCGCCGCGCCGCCAAAAAACAGCAAAAAGCGCCCCCCTTCCCGCCAGTTCAGCCGCCCCCACCAGAACAACAGAGGAAAAGCGAGCGGCAAAAGTACCAGCGTCTCCCGCGTCAACAGCGCCAGGGCAAAACCCGCCGCGCTCAGGACGGCATAGCGCGCCTGCGGCGCAGCCTGCCAGCGGGCAAAGCCATAGACAAACAGCAGGGCAAAAAAAGTGTACAGCGTCTCTGTCAGGTAGAAAGTGACGTACAACGCCAGCGGTGGATACACTGCCGCCAGCCCCGCCGCCCATACCCCCGCCCGCTCAGAAAAAAGCTGGCGACCAATGGCGTATACCAGCCACACCGTCGCCGCGCCCAACGCCGCCTGCGCCAGTCGCGCCGCCAGCAGGCTGCCGCCGCTCACGCCAAAAATAAGCGCCAGGAAGGCAGGATATGCCGGGGGGATGACGGCGTAGGGAATGCCGGCATTCTCCCCAAACACCCCCGTCTGCAGCCAGTTCCGCGCCACCCCAATATACTCTTCCGCATCCGCCCTCATGCCAAAGCTGTCCGGCACAGCCAGCGCCAGCCCCAGCCGCAGCCCCGCCGCCAGCAGCAGAATACCCGACAACATCCGCTCTTGCCTGCCGGCTTCTTTCCACCTGCCCCACTGTGCCAGACCCATCATCCTACTCCATTCCCTCCCGCGCCAGATTGCGGCTCATGGTATAGCTGTATCCCGCGCCGATCACCATCACTACCAGGGTGGAAACCAGCCGCTCAAGACCGACAGCGACGACGCTGGCGGCAACGTCAAAACCCAACACAGCAGCCATAGCCCCCACAATCCCCTCGCGCACTCCCAGCCCGCCCGGCGCAATACTCACCAACCGGCTGAGAACGGTAGCCGCCGCAAACAGCAGACAGTCGGAAAAAGAAACAGGTTGCGACAACATGCCAAAAGCCAGCCAGAAACGCGCCGCAAACAGCGCCGTCAAGCCAATTTGCAGCCCCGTCAATTGCAACACCAGGAGCCAGTTTTGCCCCAGGATATGCCAGCCTTCCGCTAACTGCGCCGCCCGCCGCTGCCAACGGAGCGGAAGCCAGCCTGGTCGAACAGGCAGCCAGAGCGCCGCCAATGCCGTCGTCATCAAGGCGAAGCCAAGCCAGAGGATGGCCGGCGCTGCTGCGCCGCGCCACTGTGCATACGCCAGCACAGCCAGACCAAGCACGCCGTTGGCGGCTACAAAACAGATATACAGAGCAGCCGTGGCGCTGAGATAGCGGGAATAGGTAAGGCGATATCGCTGCTTTAGATAAACCCCTTTTGCTACCAGCCCGCCCGCAAATGGTAGTTGATTCGCCAGCGTATTCACCGCCGCCAGCCCTAGCCCTTCGTGTAATGTCACCGGAGTATCCAGGCCACGGTAAAAAACAGTATTGATCACGCCGTTAACAACCCAAAACAGTAGCGACAGGAGCAACAGCCAGCCAATCGTCAGGGCAGACAAATCCAAAAGTTGGCGGTAGCGGTCGGCATTGGCGCTCAGGTAGACGCCAAAAATGACGAGGGCAATTAGCAAAAACAGGTAGGGCCAGAACCGCTTCACCCTATGCACGCCGCCTCTCCATCTCGTACCCTAATTCCGTCATAAGAGGCCCACAAATTTGCTGAAACTGGGCTTGCTGCCCGGCGGCCCAATCTTCCCAGACTGGGAAAGACCCGGCGCCGGCATGAATAGGGCGCTCCAGCCAGCCGTCAAAAGATGCCGCCGGGTGCACCCCAGGCAGTTCGGACGTGAAAGCCACCAGTTCAGCCAGCGTATCGTAGCGGTCAGACGCCTGAAAAATCTGCTCGAAGCGAAACAGACGGGCGCACGGGTTAGCAGCCAGCGTACGCAGCGCATACGCATTCAGGCAGCGCCAGGCCCAGCAAACACG
>JAGVTM010000663.1 GCA_019136785.1 Chloroflexota bacterium
GTAATCCAGAAAACGAATGCGGTTGTGCGCATCCCGCTCTATGTGCAGCTCATCGGCAATGATTTTTCCAGTTGGCGCTGCCGTTGCTGCATGGCGGCAGCGTGCTGGTTAGCCGGGGGGAGTTGGGTTAGCATATCTTCCACCGCCTGCACTGTTACCCGCAGCCGCTCTTGCCATTCCTCTTGAGCCAGGAAGAACTCCCGCTTTTCCGTATCGCAAATTGCAGTTGTTTTGCCCTGTTTTTGCCCTGTTTGCGAGCCAACGACAGCCAGCCGTAACCGGCGCTTTTGTGACCACACCAGGATGAAGCGTTTAGGCGGCCAGCGCCGCCAGGCGCAGCACCGCCTGGGCGGCGGTGCGCCGCGGTCGCGTCTTGTGGGTGGGGTCTGTCAGGTTGAGCCAGCGCTTCGAGTTGTAGGCCATGCCGCACATCCCTTCGGCAGGCTCAGGGCAGGCTTCACCTGAAAGTCCGTTTTAGGCAGGCCGCGGAAGTTGGCGTGACGCGCGCCATTATGCAAGACCAACGCGGCAATGATGCGCTCAATGTGGGGGCGCAGCTTCATATCCGCCTTAAAGGCTGCCGTTAATGTGTAGCCATAGGCAGCTAACACCGGCTCGCGGTAATCGCTGATGAACCATTGGCGGTAACTGCGTGGCTGGACGGCTGTGCCGCGGCAGTCTGCCAGTTGCCGCAAAACGGTACCGAAGAACAGACGGGGATGATTTTGCAGGACGTGGTTTTCAAAGCGATGCAGTATGACCTGGCTGCTACAAAAACCCCAACCTTTGGCTGATTAGCGCCAGCGGGGTACACTACAGGAGCGTGGCGCTTATACAAAGTGCGCCATACCGCCGGTAGCTGCATCGTTACGATGGACTTATGAAACCCAACAACTGGATTTTGCGAGGGCGACCTGATCCGCAGGCGCGGTTACGTTTGTTTTGTTTGCCTTATGCGGGTGGGGGGGCTTCGATTTTTCGAGATTGGCCGCGGGCGCTGCCGGCATCTGTGGAAGTTTGCGCGGTGCAGTTGCCAGGGCGGGAAAACCGCTTTGGCGAAAAACCGTATGCGGCATTTGCGGAGCTGCTGCCGGCATTAACAGCCGCCATTTTGCCATATCTGGACAGGCGTTACGCTATCTTTGGGCACAGCATGGGCGGCTTGTTGGGGTTTGAACTGATCCGCGCCTTGCGTCGCCAGGGAGAGCGGCAGCCAGCCTATTTCTTCGTTTCCGCTTATCGCGCGCCAGATATTCCAGAGCGAGACGATCCGATTCACGAACTACCGGATGCGCAGTTCAAGGTGGAGCTGGCGCAGATGAAGGGGACGCCCGCCGCTGTGCTGGAGAATGAGGAGCTGCTACAAATTGTGACGCCCACATTGCGGGCGGATTTGCGCGTGTGTTATGTGTATACGTACACCGACGAGCCGCCGCTAAACTGCCCTGTAGCGGCTTTTGCCGGCATTCACGATGAAAAAGTGCCGCCGGCAGATATGGAAGCATGGCGGCGGCACGTGGCTAACCAGTTCAGCGTGCACGTCTTTCCCGGCGATCACTTCTTTTTGCACCCTTACCGCTGGCTGCTGCTGCAAACCATCAGCGATCGCCTGTCCACCATCCTGTGATCGGCGCGCCGCTATGGCACGACAATCTGGCGCGCCACCAGCGTCACATCGCCCAGAACGAAGGGAGTAGGCATCACCATATATTCAGGCGGGCGCACCGGCTGCGCCACGCCGGGCAGATCAGGCCAGTTATAAGATTGGTCAGTGACCTGTACCACCATGTCTGGCGCAGCGGGAAGCTGTACAGATAATTCCACCCCCTCCGCCGGCGCGGCGTGATAAATCAAGCGCCACCAGTCCGCGTTAATGTAACGGCTGCCCAGATCGACGACAGGTTCGCCGTTGATGCTGGCTGCTACCAGTTCCCCGCCGCCAGTAGCCAGGGTGATGCGCAGCACGGGCGCGCCGCGGGGGGAAACGATGCGCAGGCGCAAATCGCGTTGCCCATTCGTGATCTGGTTTTGCAGCACGGTAATCTCTGGCCCGGGAATATCGGCGGCTGGCGCGGCTTTTTGCAGCGGTTGGTAAGCGGGAAAGCCGGGGAAGATGTTTTCCAGGGGGGCGCGAGCGCCATCGCGGAGATAGGCAGCCGTCCAGTCGTCGGCGCGCGGCGCTTGCGTGCTCCAGACAGCCTGGCCTGTATCTGCATCCAGGGCGTAGACCAGGTTATCTGGCTGCGGGTGTTGGGCGTCAAAACTGCTTGTAACCGAACCGATGACCAGGAAAATGCCGGCAGCCAGCAAACTGCCGGCAGGCAGCAGCCGGCGATTGAACCCGGCGATCCAGCGCATTTGGGGCAGCAGCAGCCCCAACAACGCCAGCACAAAGAAAGCCATGCCGCCAGAATAGCGCACGCCGAGGGCAATGGAGATGAGCCAGGCAGTCGGGGCGAGGATAAGAATGGCTGGCAGGGACAGCAGGGTGAGAACAACGGCATCCCGCGCGGGGGATCGCGCCGGTTCTTGCTGGCGCAGCAAGTAGACCAAACTCAGCAAGAGAAAAAAGAGGGGCCAGGCCCACAGGTAGGTGGCGCCAGGCGCCAGAAAGCCCGTCAGCAGGAGCAAAATGAGGAACAGACCGCCAGCGCCAGCTATCAGGTTTAGCAATTCCTGGCGGGCAAACAGGCGGTTATAGATGAGGGCGCTGATGCCCAATGACAGGGCGGCGAAAGCCAGGCGATAAACCAGGTTGTTGTAGACATCCAGGAGCAGGAAAGCATAGTCGGGGTGGAGCAGGTTGACGAGCTGCCAGATGAGGGTAACGACCAGCGCGCCTGCCGCCAGGCTGAGGGCAAAGCCGCCCAAGCCGCTGAGGATGCCTTTCCAGGCCATTTGACCGCGACGCACGCCCCAGAAGCAAATGCCGGCAAACGCCAATAGCAAGACGAGCGTGAAAGGCCACACCAGCCCGCTGCTGTAATGCACCAGGAAGCGCTGCAAGACGTCAAAGTAGACGGCGTTGCTGGCTTTTGTCTGGCTCAAATCCAGATTGCCAAAATGCCGCGTCACCGCCAGCATTTGTGCGCCGTGGCTTTGCAGACTGGCTTGATTCAGCCGGTCAACCGTGTCCAGCGGCGAATGGTAGTATGGGTAGCCGGCGATGTAAGCAAAGTTAAAGCCAGCATAGCCGGCGCGCTTAAAGACGGTGAAATCTGTGTCAAAAGGGAGACGACGGTAGACCTCGTAAGCCAGGGAGTTGCTAAACGGGCGCGGCGCGGCGCGGGCATATTCGCGCATCAGCCAGCCGTTGGCGGCGCTGGTTTCGTACAACAAGGACGAGCCGGCTGTGCCCCGTGTATCAAAGTTCAGAACCACGCCCACATCTTGCGCCCAGGGGTGTTTGTCAATGAATATCTGCGAGCCAAAAGAGCCAAATTCCTCGCCGTCAGATATGAAGATGATCACGTCGTTGGACAGCGGCGCGCCAGCCTTGAGGGCGCGGATGGTTTCCAAAATGCCGCCTAGATTGGCGCCGTCATTGTTGGCGCCGGGGGTGGTGGGCGGCGAGTCGTAGTGGGACATTAGCAGCACGGCGCGGCTGCTGACGCGCGCGGTCAAACGCGCGGCGTTGGAGATGGCGTCCCCCGCATTGCGGGGGACGCCCGGAATGCGCGCCATGATGTTGGTAACGCTGCCGGCGCCATTGCCGCCGATTTGCACGCCTGTGGCTGTCTGGGTTTCCGGTTCCAACCCCAGGGCGCGCAATTGCGCCAGCAAATAGTCGCGCACCTGGGCGTGCGCCGCGGAGCCCATGGGGTGGGGGGTTTGATTGATCGCCTGGACGTATTGGCTGGCGCGGGCAGCGGAGAAGGTATCGGTGGGCGCGGCGGCTGGGGCCGGGGCAGGCGGGCGGGTGGCGAGAATGCTGGCGACAGCGATCGCGCCCACGAGCAGGATGGAAATGATGCCGGCAGCCAGGCTGCGCGGCAGTTCAATTTGTTTGATCTCAGGTTTTGCCGTTTTGCCTGATTGGCGGGCAAACAGGCGGCGGTAGTAGCGGATCCAAACCGCCGTGCCTACCAGCCCGATAGCGCCCGGCAGGAGCCAGAAAATCCAGCCAATTTCTGGCGGAATAAAGGGGAGGCGGTGGAGATTGGTTACGATCACGGCGGTGACGGCGGAGGTGAAGGAGCCAATCATGTAGTTCATATGGTGATACCACCACCAGCGGCGGTCATTGGACGGGTTCTGGAAGTAGCGTATATCGTTGCCAGCCAGGTAAATGGTGAAGCAGCTAAACCAGGCGATCAAGATAGTTAGCGGCAGCGAGTTCATATCGCGCCCGCCCCACAGCGGGGAAACACTCCACAGCAAAGCGCCAACGCCGAAGACGCTTGTGCCGGCAGCCACCCCCCAATCCAGTTTGGCCACGTGACGGGTGAGGTCTAGACGTTTACGCAGCACCACGCGCCGCCCGGAAAAGACTTGATAGAAGGCGAAGACGTTGATCAGGAAGACCAGGGGGCTGTTCACAAAGAAGACCAGGGAGATGAGCGAAGTCACAAAAATAGTGAACATGCACCAGAAGTAGAAACGACCCCAGCGAATGTGCTGCCGCCCGCCTTTTTTGTTGACCAGGTTGGCGATGCCGGCAATTAAGGTCAGACTGCCAGCCGCCACGTGGATAATGATGACAAGGCGATGGAGAATTTCCACAATACCGCTTTCCATAAATACAACTCCTTCAGAAAATAGTAGTCAGTGGAGAGTGGTCAGAAGCGCTGACCTCGCACTATCCACGAAACATAGCCCGTCTGCTTTAGGAACAGTCCATAAATAGGTTCCGGGAGTAGATGCTTTAGCCAGCAACTTTACCGGCTGAAGCCTCCACTCCGGAATGGGAAGTAATTTTTAGACGATTACTTAGTCAGCGCTGGCGAGGGCGGCGTCGGGGATGCTGCTGTCCAACAGCCGCAGGCGTGCAGAAGAGAGACCTGCCAGGGTAGCGAGGACAATGAGAACGCCAATCGCTGCCAACAGCAGGCCGATGCCCCGCTGCGGGCCAACGCCAAAAATGACGCCCAGAGAAGAAGCCAGTGGGCCGGTGGGGGTGAGGAGCGGGTTGAAAATGTGGTCAGCCAGCAGACCGGCAAGCAGGTAGCCTGCCGGCAGCGTGGATGTGCCAATTAACAGGCGAATGCCGCTAACTCGCCCCTGAACGTCTGGTTCAACCTTTTGCAGCCAGAGCGCCTGGCTGCAGCCGCTCATGATGGGCACGCCCAGCAGGGCGATAAAACCGGCAGCGGCCATAAGCCAGGGAGACGACTGCCAGCCGAGAAGAAAGATGCCGGCGCCGACGCCAAAACCAAACCCCAACACGCCTGACACCCGCCGCTGCGGGCCGCCCCAGGCAGCCATTATCAGACTGCCCAGCAGCAGGCTGGCGCCAAATAGCGATAGCACGCTGCCCAGGGTGCGTTCGTCGCCCATGCTGAGAATGAGGGGGGGCAGCAGCGCCTCCAACATAGCGAACGCCAGATTGATGGTAGCCACGTAGAGCAGCAGTAGCAGGAAGCCGGGACGGGCGCGAATGTAGCGCCAGCCAAAAACTATGTCTTGGGCAAACGACGCCTGCGCCGCGGCACCGGCGGCGCTGCGGGCCGGTTTGGGGATAGCCGCCAGCGCCAGGGCTAACAGGGCGCAGAGAAACGTAACCAGGTCTATCGTGATCAGGCCCTCCAGCCCGATGAAGCCTATTAAGGCCCCGGCCACAACGGGCGAAACGATGTCCGGCAGGGTGGTCGCCACTTGCAGCAAGCCACTGGCCCGCCCTAACTGCGCCTGGGGAACGAGTAGGGGCACGGCGGCCATATAAGCCGGGCGTTGGAATAGAGAAGCGGCTGTCTGAATGGTGGTGATGACGTAAATGTGCCACACGGCTAACTGCCCACTGAGGATCAGGAGCAAGGCAACGACCGTCCCCAGGGCGGCGACCGTGTCGCTGAGGATCATCAAGTGGCGGCGGTTGAAGCGGTCGCTCAGAACGCCGGCAATGGGGATGATGAGGCCGCCGGGCAAGGCGGAAAAGAATAGAATCAGGCTGAACTGCGTCACCGAACCGGTGTGCTGCAGTACCCAGAGCGTCAGACCAAAGCGGGTCAGCCCGGAGCCAATCAGGGAAACAACCTGGCCCAGCCAGATGACGAGGAACGCTGTCGCGCCGTGTAGGGGGAAGCGCTTGCTCATGGTTCTGTTTGCTGCAGGCAGCTTCGCAGTTGCCGGGCCAGCGTCTGCACGTGCGGCTGCCGCACCAGGGTGAAGTGGTCGCCGGGCAGTTCTATGCTCTGCCAGGGGCCGGCGATCCAGTCGCCCCATCCCCGGTCTGACTGGTGGTGGTTGGGGCTGCCGGCAGCGTTGAGGAAGACGACGGGCCCGGCGTAGGGTTGGGGCTGGTAGGATAGCATGGCGGCAAAATTTGCCTGGAATATGCGCAGCATCTGGGCGACCTGGGCGATGGTGACATCTGGCGGCAATTTATTGGCGGCTTTGGCTCGTTCCAGAATAACCGTTATTTGCTCGCGGTTGTCCATGCCGGCAAACGCCGGCGGCAGGTCGGCTAACGGCAGGCCCAGGTCTTGTGCGAAGAAATGCAGGAACGTGGTAGATTCGCCAGCAACTTCCCCGGCCGCAACTGCCGCCGCGGCTGGCTGGCTGACGTCAATGAGCGCCAGGAGCGCTACGGTTTCCTCGTTCGCCTGCAACTGCCGCGCCATTTCGAAGGCGACCATGCCGCCCATAGACCAACCGCCCAGACGGTAGGGGCCGGCGGGCTGGACAGTTTTGATTTCTGCCAGGTAGCGGGCAGCCATGGCGCCGATGTCTGTCAATGGTTCAGCTTCGCCGCTGAGGCCCATGGATTGCAAGCCGTAGAAGGGGCGGTCTGCGTCCAGGCTGCGCGCCAGGTCCAGATAGGGCAGCACATGGCCGCCGCCGGGGTGGACGCAAAAGAAGGGGGATTGGCTGCCGGCAGGGTGTAAACAAACCAGGGAGCGATTGTCTGCCGCGCCGGGCGCAGCCCCCGTTTGCTGGCGCAGCCGGTGGGCTAACTGCTCCACCGTGGCGTGTTGGAACAAGGTGGCCAACGGCAGTTCTTGCCCGGACCACGCCTGAATTTCGGCAGCCAGGCGCACGGCTAACAGGGAGTGGCCGCCCAACTCGAAGAAATTGTCGGTGATGCCAATGGGGTAGATGTCCAGGGTCTGCTGCCATAACTGCACCAGGCGCAGTTCCAGGGCGTCGCGCGGCGGCGCAAACTCGCGTGCGGCAGCCTGCGCTTCGCGCAGGATGGCGTCGCTGTCGGGCGCGGCTGCGCCCCCGGTGGGGGCGAAGGCGCGGCGGTCAATTTTGCCGCTGGGCGTCAGCGGCAGATGTTCCAGCAGGATGAACCGTTCCGGCACCATGTACTCCGGCAGGCGTTGGCGCAGGGCGTGGCGCAGTTGTGCCGGCAGTTCGGCCCGCTCGGATGCGGGCCAGGCGCTCAGCACATAGGCGATCAGCCGCTTGCCGCCAGCCTGGTCTGGCAGCGCCTGCACGACCGCTGTCTGCACCCCCGGCTGCTGGCTAAGCGCCGCTTCAATCTCGCCCGGCTCAATGCGATAGCCGCGCACTTTTACCTGAAAATCATTGCGTCCCAGGTATTCCAGATTGCCGTCTGCGCGCCAGCGGGCCAGGTCGCCTGTTTTGTATAGGCGCGCTGGCGCTGCCGCAAACGGGTCGCGCTGAAACCGTTCGGCGGTGAGTTCGGGGCGACCAATGTAACCGCGCGCCAGGATGTCTCCGCCAATATAGAGTTCGCCGGTGACGCCAATAGGTACAGGCTGCCCCTGCTCGTCCAGGAGGTAAATAGCGGCGTTGTCAATGGGACGACCAATGGGCGGCAGCGCGTCCCACGTCTGCGGCGGGCCCGCCAGGGTGAAGGCGGTGGCTACGTGGCTTTCTGTCGGGCCGTACTGGTTGTGCAGCGCGCAGCCGGGTAGCCGCTCAAAAAAGTGGATGATGGGCGCCGTTATTTGCAACTGCTCGCCGGCGGTGATGATTTCACGCAAAGAGGCGGGCAGAGGCGCGTCCGGCAGACGGTAGACGACTTCGGCCATGCTTTGCAAGGCGATAAAGGGCATGAAAACGCGCTGCACGCGCATGGCATCCAGGTAGGTGAGCAGCGCCAATGGGTCGCGGCGGGTTTCCTCGGAAACGAGTACCAATGTGCCGCCGGTGTGCCAGGTAAAGAACATCTCCTGGCAGGAAACGTCGAAACTGATAGGCGAGAATTGCAAGGTGCGGGCGGGGCGGTTCAGGGTGGTGTGCTGCTGCTGCCAGTGCATCAGGTTGGCTAACGGGCCGTGCGGCATGGCCACGCCTTTGGGCTGACCGGTGGAGCCGGAGGTGTAGATGATGTAGAGGAGATTGCCGGCATTGATGCCGGAAGCATTGATGCCGGAAGCAGAAATGCCGGAATCCAGCGGGTCACGGGATTCGTGGGCGACGATTTCCCACTGCGGGTCAGCGACGATGACCTGGCAGTTGCGGAGGGCAGCGGCCAGGACGGGCTGCTGCTGGAAGGCGTCCAGGATATCCGCCGAACTGATCAGAATCTGCGCCTGGGCGTTTTGCAGCATGTAAGCCAGCCGTTCGGCGGGATAGGCGGCGTCTAGCGGCAGGTATGCGCCGTCCGCTTTCAGGATACCCAGAATGCCAACTGTGAGAGCCAGAGAACGATCCAGGCAAATAGCAACAGGCACATCTGCGCGGACGCCCAGACGACGCAGGTGATGGGCCAGTTGGTTGGCTTGCGCCTCCAGTGCGGCGTAAGTCAGCGACGTTTGCCCATCGGCGACGGCGCAGGCGTCAGGCGTGCGCTGCGCCTGGGCGGCAAAGAGGTGGGGCAGCGTCATTTCCGCCGGGCGGCGCAGCGTTTGTGTCTGGTTCCAGGCGATAAGCTGCGCCCGTTCTGCCTCCGGTAACAGCGGCAGGCGATCAATGGATTCGTCAGGATTGGCGATAATGCCTTGCAGCAGGAGATAGAAACGCTGCCAGAAACGTTGAATGGTGGCTGGCGTGAATAAATCGGCGCTGTACTCAATCGCTGCTTCCAGGCTTTCTCCGGTATCATTCAGGAAAAGCGTCAGGTCAAATTTGGATGTTTGGGAGTTGATGGGCAGAGGGCTGATCTGCAAATCCAGCGCCGCCGGCGGCGCGTCGTGCCGCAGCACAAACATGACCTGGAACAGCGGCGTGCGGCTGAGATCGCGGCGGGGCTGCAGTTCCTCTACCAGGCGCTCAAAAGGCAAGTCCTGGTGGGCATACGCTGCCAGCGCCGTTTCACGCACGGCAGCCAGCGCCTGGCGGAAGGAGGGGCTGCCGTCCAGATTGGTGCGCAGCACCAGGGTGTTGAGGAAAAAGCCGATCAGGTCTTCTGTTTGGGGGTGGGCGCGGTTGGCAATGGGGGAACCAACAATGATGTCGGGCTGTTGGGTATGGCGATAGAGCCAGACTTTGAAGGCAGCCAGCATTGTCATGAACAGGGTAGCGCCCTCTGCCTGGCTCAGCGTCTTGAGCGATTGGGTCAGGCTGGGCGGCAGATGGAAGCGGGCAATGTCGCCGTTAAACGTGACCAGGGGCGGGCGGGGATAGTCGGTGGGCAGCGCCAGGGCGGGCAGTTCGCCGCTGAGTTTTTGCCGCCAATAGGTTAGCTGCGCCGCCAGGGCTTCTTCGTGCAGCCAGCGACGCTGCCAGAGGGCATAGTCGGCGTATTGAATGGGGAGCGGCGGCATTTCCCACGACTGTCCCTGGGTAAAGGCCTGGTAATGGGCGATTAATTCGCGGCGGAGGATGTCGTTTGACCAGGCGTCAAAGATGGCGTGATGAATGTTGAGGAACAGGACGTGTTCATCTTCAGCCAGGCGCAGCAGGATGGTGCGCCACAGCGGGCCGCGCGCCAGATCAAAGGGGCGACGCGCTTCCTGGCGCAGCACCGCCGACAGCGCCTCATCCAGGTCAACCTGAGCGGCGGCGGCGCGCAAATCTATCCATCTGTGCGCGTGCGCGCCCCGCTGGCGGGGCGCAGCGTCTGGATCGGGATCGAAGTGGAATGGCTGCGGCGGATGAATCTGTTGCACCGGTTCCCCGTCCACGACGGCAAAGGTGGTGCGCAAGATTTCATGGCGGCGCAGGATAGCGGCCATGCTTTGCTCCAGAGCGGCCACGTGCAGCGGGCCGCGCAGGTGCAATGCGGACGGGACGTTGTAAGCGCTGCCCGGTTCAAACTGCTCCAGGAACCAGAGCCGCTGCTGGGCAAAGGAGAGGGGCAGCGGTTGGCGGCGGGAGGCAGGTGGGATGGGCGTCCACGAATGTTCGGAGCCGGCGTTGAGTTGTTCCAGGCGAGCCGCCAGGCGGGCGACGGTTGGTTCTTCAAAGAGAAGGCGCAGCGGCAGGTCGGCGGCGACGGCCTGGCGCAGACGGTTCATGACGCGCGCCGCCAGCAGGGAGTGGCCGCCGAGGGCAAAGAAGTTGTCATCGCGGCCGATGGGAGATGCCGGCAAGACCTGAGACCAGATGTCCACGATGCGCTCTTCCAGTGGTGTGCGCGGCAGAGCCAGCGGGCGCGCCCCCGCGCGGGGGCGCGAGCGGCTGTCAGGCTCGCCTCTGTCGGGCGCGGGCAAGGCGCGGCGGTCAAGTTTGCCGCTGCTGGTCAGCGGCAGCTTGGGCAGCAGCACATAAACGGACGGGATCATGTAGTCGGGCAGCTTCTGGCGCAAAAATTCGGTCACGCTTTCCAGGTCAATGGTCTGCGGCGGCTGCGCCCCCGCGCGGGGGCGCGACGTCAGGTAAGCAACCAGGTATTTCTCCGCGCTGCTGATTGGCGCTGCGCTGATTGGCGCTTCGCCGACTGGCGCTGTGCCAGCGCTATCTTCCTGACGCGCCAGCACGACAGCCATGTGCACCTGTGGGTGCTGCCGCAACACGGCTTCGATCTCGCCCAGTTCAATGCGATAGCCGCGTATCTTCACCTGATGATCTACCCGCCCCAAAAATTCGACCTGACCGTCTGGGCAATACCGTACCAGGTCACCGGTGCGGTAGCAGCGTGCGCCTGGCTCGCTTGAAAAAGGATCGGGGCGGAAGTGGTCGGCGGTGAGGCCGGGCCGGTTCAGATACCCCCGCGCCACGCCTGCGCCGCCTACAACCAGTTCGCCGGTGACGCCGATGGGCACGGGGTTGTCATGGGGATCCAGAATGTAAAGTTGGGTGTTGGCGATGGGGCGGCCAATGGTGATACGAGCGGCGTCTGTGACGCGCCCCCGCACGGGGGCGCAGCCGCCGCTGGCGTTACAGGTTATTTCCGTTGGGCCATAGAGGTTCCAGATGGGCAATTGGGGAAAGCGACGCTGAGTTGCCTGCACCAGGGGTGCCGGCAGGGCCTCGCCGCCGGTAATAAGCTGGCGGATGTCCAACTGGCGGGGGCGGTTGTCCAGCTCGGCGATGATGGCTTGCCACAGGGCGGGGACGCTGTTGAAAAGAAGGTGTTCGCGGGTTGCCAGCAAATCGAGCAAGCGGTCTGGCTGGCTGACCACGCTGGTGGGGATAAGCCAGACGGCGCGCCCGGTGAGCAGCGGCGCAAAAAGCTGCTTAATGGAAGCATCAAAGGTGAAGTTGGTGCTGGCGACGATGATGTCCACTTCGGCAGAGAACTGGGCCGATATCCAAAATAGGTAGTTAGACAGCGACCGGTGGGAGATCATGACGCCCTTGGGCTTTCCCGTGGAGCCAGAGGTGTAGATGATGTAGGCGATATGTTGGGGATGGGGCCGATAAGCCAGATTTTCGGGATCGGCGCCAGTTGTGATGGCCGGCAGGTCGTCTACGTAAAGGCAGTGACCGGCATAGCCGGCAAACAAGTCAGCCAGATCGCGGCGGGTGATGAGGAGGGGGGCGGCGGTATCCTCCAGGATGTAAGCCAGGCGTTCCGGGGGGAAGTTGTAATCCAGCGGGACGTAAGCGCCGCCGGCTTTTAGGATAGCCAGCAGGGTGATCAGCATTTCCAGGGAACGATCCAGGCATACGGCGACAGGAACGTCCGCGGATACGCCCAGGCGGCGCAGGTGATGGGCCAGTTGGTTGGCGTAGTGGTTCAGTTCGGCGTAGGTAAGCTGGCGCTGACCGGAGGCCAGCGGCTGCTCGCCCATAGCGGCAATGGTTTGTGGGGTGCGGGCAACCTGAGCCGCCAGCAGTTGGGGGAAGGCGGTATCCAGCGGATAATCGGCGGCGGTGGCGTTCCAGGTATGCAAAAGCTGCGCCCGTTCGTCGGGGTGCAGCAGGTCAAATTGGGAAAGGGAAGAATGGGGCGCGGCGACAATGGCGGCAAGCAGGTTGGTAAAGTGACGGCTCATGCGGGCAATGGTGGCCTGGTCGAATAGATCGGTGTTGTAGGTGAAGGTGGCGAGAATGCCGGCATCTGTCTCGACCATGTTCAGCGTCAAATCAAACTTGGCTGTCTGGCTTTTGATGGGTAGAAGGGAGAGCTCTAGCTCTGGCAGCGAGGCGGCGGCTACCCTGGACTCCGCCATATTTTGCAGCACAAACATCACCTGGAAAAGCGGCGAGCGGCTCAAATCCCGTTCCGGCTGCAGCTCCTCCACCAGCTTTTCAAAAGGCAGGTCCTGGTGCATGTAAGCGCCGAGGGTTACTTCCCGCACCTGCTGCAGCAAAGCCAGGAACGACGGGTTGCCGCGCAAATCGGCGCGCAAAGCGAGCGTGTTTACGAAAAAGCCAATGAGGCCCTCTGTCTCGCGCCGGTTGCGATTGGCAATGGGCGAGCCAACGATGATGTTGGTCTGATGGGTGTAGCGATATAGCCAGGTTTTGAAGGCTGCCAACAGCGTCATAAACAACGTGGCCTCTTGCTGCTGGCTGAGTTGATTTAAGGCGGTTACCAGGGTGGGGGGGAGGGTGAACTCCCAGGTATCGCCGTTGTAGGTCTGGATAGGCGGGCGGGGGCGATCGGTGGGCAGAGCCAGCGCCGGCAGTTCTCCCCCCAGATGCTCTTTCCAGTAAGCCAACTGCTCTGCCAAAACGTTTCCTTGCAGCCAGCGCTGTTGCCAGCGGGCGAAGTCGCTGTATTGCAGCGGCAGCGGCGGCAGGTGCGCCGGTTGGCCGCTGGCATACGCCCGGTAGTAATGAACCAGTTCGTTCACCAGGATTTGCATGGACCAGCCATCGGAGATGATGTGGTGCATGTTCAGGTACAGGATATGCTCCTCGTCTGCCAGCCGGAGAAGCTGGCAGCGCAGCAGCGGGCCGCGGGCTAAATCAAAAGGCTGCCGGGCGTCCGCCTGAATGTGCTGCTGCGCGGCGGCTTGCCGCTCCTCAGGCGGCTGCGCCCCCGTGCCGGGGCGCGTCGTCAGGTCAAGCAGCGGCAGCGCCTGGGGCGCAGGCGCGGCCACGACCTGATAAACAGCCTCCGCGGCGCTGTTAAAGGTGGTGCGCAAGGTGTCATGACGAGCGATCAGGCTGTTCAGACTTTCAGCCAGCGCAGCCACATCTAATGGGCCGCGCAAAGAAACAGCCAGGGGCATGTTGTAGAAAGGAATGCCGGGGTTTAGCTGATCCAGGAACCAGAGCCGTTGTTGGGCGAAGGAGAGGGGCAGCGGCGTCGCCTCGGTTGCCTCAACCGCCTCATCTGCCGCCAGCAGCGCCAGTTCGTCTGGCGCGCTGTGTAGTTCCTGGTCGAGCAGGCTGGAAAGGGCGGCAATGGTGGGCGACTCAAAAATGCGGCGCAGCGGCATTTCTACCTGGAACTGCTGCCGGATGCGGGAGGCGATTTTGGTGGCAATGAGGGAGTGCCCGCCGATTTCAAAGAAGTTGTCGTGGATGCCGATGCGGTCAATGCCCAGGGATTCGCGCCAGATGTGGGCCAGCCGCGTCTCTGTTTCGTTGCGCGGCGCAGCGTATGCGCCGGCGTCGGTTTCGCTGAAGTCGGGCAGCGGCAGGGCGCGCCGGTCCAGTTTGCCGTTAGGGGTGATGGGGAAGGCATCCAGGAAGAGGTAGAAGGCGGGGATCATGTATGCCGGCAGACGTTCTTGCAAATAGGCGCGCAGGTTTGCCGGCGTCGTTTCTTGCTGCGGCACGAT
The DNA here is from genome assembly GCA_019136785.1 of Chloroflexota bacterium. Lineage (GTDB taxonomy): Bacteria > Chloroflexota > Anaerolineae > Promineifilales > Promineifilaceae > JAGVTM01. The sequence goes on from JAGVTM010000663.1 coordinate 14,193, forward strand.
GTAGGCGGCCAGGTATTTGCCGCGCTGGTCGTCCTGGTGAGCCAGTACGGCTGCCTGGGCAACGGCGGCGTGGGCGCGCAGCGCGGTCTCAATTTCGCCTAACTCAATGCGGAAGCCGCGAATCTTTACTTGCTGATCCATACGCCCGGCGTAGGTAATGCGTCCGGCCAGGTCGTAGCGCACCCAGTCCCCGGTGCGGTAGAGGCGGTCGCCACCAGAGTGGCGGTCGCCACCAGAGTGGCGGTCGCCACCAGGGCGGCGGTCGTCGGGGCTGCCGGCAAATGGGTCAGGCACAAAACGTTCTGCTGTCAGTTCAGGGCGATTCAGGTAACTCAGAGCCAGGCCATCCCCGCCAATGTAGAGTTCGCCCAGCACGCCTGCCGGCACGGGTTGCCCGTGCGCGTTCAATACGTGCAACGTGGTATTGCCCAGAGGCCGGCCAATGGGAATGGCAGCAGCGGCGGCGTCTGTGGGCTGCACCAGGTGCCAGGCGGCAAAAGTCGTGCTTTCCGTCGGGCCATAAGCGTTGAGTAGACGAGCGGGGGGATTGTGCTGCAACACGCGGCGCACGGCGATGGGATCAGCCGCTTCGCCGCCAAACAGCACGTTGCGCACAGTCGCAAACGCCTCCGGTTGCTCATGAGCAATCTGGTTGAACAGCGAAGTGGTCAGGAACATGGCTGTCACGCCCTGTGCGCGCAGATAAGCCGTAAAATCCGGCAGCGACAACAGCAGTTCCTGGGGAACCCCCACCACCTGCCCGCCATGCAGCAAAGCGCCCCAAATCTCAAAAGTGGCGGCGTCGAAAGAGGTGTTGGAAACATGCGCCAGGCGATCATCGGGCCCAAGCTGAACATAGTTGGTATGGAAAACCAACCGGTTAACAGCCCGCTGCGGAATGATGATGCCCTTGGGCTGCCCCGTAGACCCGGACGTGTACATGATGTAAGCCACATCCGCAGCGCTGGTCTGGTTGTCTGGGTTCTGGTCGTCGGCGGCGGCAATGGTAGTGGTTGCCGTATCCAAATTGACCAGGCGCGTTTGCGGCGGCAGGCAACTGCTGATAGTCGTCGCCAGGGCGCTGTTCGTGAGCAAGAGGGGCGCGCCTGTGTCGGCGAGCATAAAAACCAATCGCCCGGCGGGGTGGGTAGGGTCCAGCGGGACGTAAGCGCCGCCAGCCTTGATGATGGACAGGGTGGCTATAATCATTTCTGGCGAGCGCGGCAAGAAAATAGCCACGGGCGTGCCGCGACGGACGCCTAGCTGCCGCAGGTAATGGGCCAGTTGGTTGGCCTGTTGGTTGAGTTCCTGGTAGGTAAGCTGGCTGCCAGGGAAAGAAACAGCCGTCTGGTGCGGCCTCTGGGCTGCCTGGATTTCAAAGAGGGCGGCTAAGCCGGCTGCACGGGGGTAATCCGTAGCCGTGTCATTCCAGGCGGCAATGAGGCGCTCTTCCTGGGGGGTGATCAGCGGCAGAGAAGTCAGGGGGCGATCAGGCGCGGCGGCAATGCCTTGCAGCAGGTTTTGAAAGTGGGCGGCCATGCGGGCGATAGTGTCCGCCGCAAACAGATCGGTGTTGTATTCAAATACAGCGTGCAGCCCATCCTCCATCTCCGAAACGAAGAGGGTTAGATCGAACTTGGCCGTCTGCGTGGTCAGCTCTATTTGGGATACCGATACATCGGGCATCTGGAAGGCGGCGCTGGAAAACTGGTCTTCCAGGGCAAACATAACCTGGAAGAGAGGAGAACGGCTGGGGTCGCGCGCCGGGCGCAAGGCTTCGACCAACTGCTCAAAGGGTAAATCCTGGTGGGCGTAAGCGTCCAGCGTCACCTGGCGCACCTGCTGCAGCAGCGCCCGGTAGCTGGGGTCGGCGGCGAGATCGAAGCGCAGCGGCAAGGTGTTGACAAAGAAGCCGATCAGCGCCTCTAACTCCTGCCGGCTGCGCCCGGCAACCGGTGCGCCGACGACGATGTCTGTCTGGTTGGTGTAGCGGTATAGCAGTCCGGTGAAGGCGGCCAGCAGCGTCATGAACAGGGAGGCATTCTCTTGCTGCCCTATCTTTTTGAGCGATTCCAGCAGGGGGCGCGGCGCCGTAAAACTGTAGATGTCGCCGTTGTAACTTTGCACAGCCGGGCGGGGGCGGTCGGTGGGCAGCGCCAGTGGGGAACGTTCGCCCTGTAACCGGTTCAGCCAGTAATCAAGCTGTTTCTGCCGTACCTCTCCCGACAGCCACTGCCGCTGCCAGATGGCGTAATCGGCATACTGCACGGGCAGGTCTGGCAATCCAGGGGGGTGATTGTTGGTGTAAGCGTTGTAGAAGGCGGTCAGTTCGCGCACAAAAATACCCAACGACCAGCCATCAGCCACAATGTGATGGATGTTGATGAGCAAGAAGGCGTCGGTTGCCGCTAACTGGTAGAGATGGGCGCGGATCAGCGGCTCGTGCTGCAATTGGAAGGGCTGGCGCACCGCCTGGTTGATTTGCGCCTGGGCGTGGGCGACCACCTCGGTGGGCGTCTGCCCGGAAACGGGCAAGACAGCCAGGCTGATTTCAAGCTCTGGCAGGACCACCTGCACGGGCTGTTGATCTACCAGGGCAAAGGTGGTGCGCAGGCTCTCGTGCCGGCGGATAATGGCATTGATGCTGCGCTCTAAAGCGGCGACATCCAGCCGCCGTCGCAGCCGCAGCACAACGGGAATGTTGTAGAAAGGGCTGTCCGGCTCTAGCTGGTGAAAAAACCACAGCCGCTGTTGGGCAAAGGAAAGCGGGATGGGGGCGTCTATGGCGCGGCGGGGGATGGTCGGCGCAGGGGCGGCGGGCAGGTCGGCGGCTTTGCGCAGCAGTTTGGCCAGCAGCGCGCGCTTGCTGTCGGAGAGTTGGGCGCGTTTATCGTCCAGCCGCGCCTGCTGTTGGGCGAACGTTTCGGCGGGCGGCGAAGGGGCGGCTTCGGTCCGGTTTTCGGGAATGGGCGGCGGCGCGGGCGCGGGCAGCGCGTTGCGGTTGAGCCGCCCATCGGGGTGGCGGGGGATTTGATTGACCACCACCCAGGCGTCTGGCAGCAGGTTGCGCCCCGCTAGCGGGGCGCGCTCTCCCTGCTGCTGTAAGTACGCGCGCAAGGCGGGCATGTCTGGCAGCGTCTGGCCTGGGCGCGGCGCCAGGTAGGCGATCAGGCGGGGTGGGGTAGGGGTGTCGCGCCAGGGGAGGATGCCGGCATCCTGTACCGCAGGATGCTGCGCCAGCAGGTCGGCGACTTCTTGATACTGCTCTATTTCGCTGGCTGTGGACAGCGAATGCGTCGCGACCGGCTGCTGCGGCGCCGCCAGCAGTTGAGTCACAAGCTGGGCCCATTGGTCGGTCATGCGCGCCACGGTTTCCGGGTTGAAGATGTCGCTGTTGTATTCGATGCGCCCCGCCAGCGGGGCGCGCGCGCCGAGGCGGCGGGGCAGTTCGTCTGCTTCTGCCCACATGCCGATGGAGAGGTCAAATTTGACGTTGGGGTTGAATGCCGGCATCATTTCCATGCGCACCCCAGGCAGTTCCTGCGCTCCTTCCAGCCACGCCTGCCAGGTAAACATCACCTGAAACAGCGGCTGTCCGCTGCTGTCTCGCTTTGTTTGCAGCCGTTCCACCAGTTTATCAAACGGTACGTCCTGGTTTTCGTACCCTTCCAGGGTGGCGCGCTGCACTTGCGCCAGCAGTTCATGGAAATTGGGCTGGCGGCTAAAATCAGCCGCCAGCGCCAGCACATTGACGAACAACCCAATCAGCCGTTCTACTTCTGGCTGGTTGCGCCCGGCCACGGGCGTGCCAATACGAATCTGATCTTGCTGCGTGTACAGGTGCAACAGCGCCTGCCAGGTAGCCAGCAGCGTCATAAACAGGGAGCAGCCTGCCGCCTGCCCTACCTGCTGCAGCTGCTGGCTAAGCGCGGCGTCGAGGGTAAAGTGGTGGATGCCTCCTTGAAATGCCGGCAGGACCGGGCGAGGCCGATCCGTAGGCAGTTCAAGCGGCGGCGGATTCACGCCCAACTTTTCGCTCCAGTACGCCAACTGGCGCTGGACATCGCTGCTTTGGGCGACCCATTCCTGCTGCCAGTGGGCAAAATCGGCGTATTGGATGGGGAGAGGGGGCAGGTGGGGCGTTTCCTGCCGGCAGAAAGCCGTATACAGCGCCGCTACCTCCTGCGTAAAAATTTCCACCGACCAGCCATCCATCACAATGTGATGCACGTTAATTAGCAGCACGTGCGCTTCTGCGCCCAGGCGCAGCAGTTGAAAGCGAATCAGCGGGCCCCGCTCCAGGTCAAACACCTGGCGCGCATCGGCAGTAATGCGCGCCTGCACTTGCTGCGTCTGAGCCTCCGCCGGCTCGGAAGAGAGATCCGTCAACGGCAAAGGATAGTCGCTGGCGGGCTGCCGGCGGGCGTAGGGCTGTCCGCCGGCGCTGTGGAAAGTGGTGCGCAGGGTTTCGTGGCGGGTAATGACCTGGTTCAGGCTGTGGCGCAGGGCTGTGAGGTGCAGTTGACCGGTGAGGCGAACGGCAAAAATCTGATTATAGGCGGTGCTGCCCGGCATGAACTGCTGCCAGAACCAGAGCCGCTGTTGGGCAAACGAAAGCGGCAACTGAGCGGTCTGGTTGAGAGGAAGGATGGGCGGGTAGCGGTTGGCGCGCGCAGCCGCGCCCCCGTGCGGGGGCGCGCCCCCATGCGGGGGCGCAGCCGGAGCGCAGGCGTCCAGGTGCGTTGCCAGGGCGGCAATCGTTGGATGCGCAAAGATGTCCGGCAGCGCCAGGTCTATGCCAAAGGCGTCGCGCACACGGGCGATAACGCGCACAGCCGCCAGGGAGTGACCGCCCATTTCCAGGAATGGGTCGTGAATGCCGACCGTCTCCAGACCTAGAACAGCCGACCAGATGCCGGCTAAAGCCTGTTCGCTGTCTGTGCGCGGCGGCGCAAAACGCTCCTGGCTGGTCGCGCTTATATCGGGTCGCGGCAGCGCCGCCTGATTCAGTTTGCCATTTGGCGTAATGGGGAAAGCGTCCAGGAAAAGGAAAAAGGAGGGAACCATATAATCGGGCAGCCGCGTTTGCAAATAGTGACGCAGTGTAGGTGAATCAGCGTCTGCGTGCAGCACAACGTAGGCTGTCAGGAGTTTTCCTTGCTGCCCGTCAGAGTGGGCTAATACGGCTGCCTGGGCTACGGCTGGGTGCTGCCGCAGCGCCGCTTCAATTTCACCCAACTCGATGCGAAAACCGCGAATCTTAATTTGCTGGTCGCTGCGCCCCACAAACTCCAGGACGCCGTGGCGGTCGCCACAGAGTGGCGGCAGCCAGCGAACAAGGTCGCCTGTTTTATACAGGCGCGCGCCGGGCTGATCGGAAAACGGGTGGGGGATAAAGCTGGCGGCGGTGAGATCGGGGCGGTTCATATAGCCCAAAGCCAGTCCATCACCGCCAATGTATAGTTCACCCACCACGCCGACAGGAACGGGCTGCCGGCAGCGGTTGAGCACGTACACCTGGGTATTGTCAATGGGCGAGCCAATGGGCACATTGCTCAACCCCGTTTCTGATGGGGCCATCTGTGATGGGGAAAGTTCATAGCAGCAGGTAAAGACAGCGCTTTCGGTGGGGCCGTAGACGTTGATGACGTGCGGCGGAGGGTCGTGCTGCAGCACGCGCTGAACGGCGACGGGATCGGCTGCTTCGCCGCCAAACAGAATGGCCCGCAGCGGGCTGAACAGACGCGGCCGGTCATACGCAAGCTGGTTAAAAAGAGAGGTGGTCAGCAACATGACGCTGATTTGCTGCTGTTGTATCGTCTCTGCCAGCGCCGCCTGAGAAAGCAGCGTCTCTTTGGGAATGCCCATTAACTGCGCCCCGTGCAGCAGCGCCCCCCAGATTTCAAAGGTAGAGGCATCGAAGGCGGTGTTGGCGAGGTGCGCTATGCGATCCGTTTCGCGGAGTTCCAGATAGTTGGTGTTGATGACCAGACGGCTGACGCCCCGCTGCGGGATGAGAATGCCTTTGGGCTGACCGGTGGAGCCAGAGGTGTACATCACGTAAGCGGGATCGGCGCCGGTGGCCTGGCAGGGGGGCGCGTCGCTGCTGCAGGCGTTCACCGCCGCCGCCGCGCTGTCCAGGTTGATCAGAGGCGTCTGGTGCGGCGGGAGCTGCGCGGCCAGGTCGGTACGGCTGATCAGGAGGGTGCCCGCGCCCGGCGCGCCCCCGTGCGGGGGCGCGGACGCCTGCACGTCAGCCAGCATAAAGGCCGTTCGCTCTGCCGGATGGGAAAGGTCCAGCGGCATGTATGCTCCGCCAGCTTTGATGACAGCCAGGATAGCCACAATCAGGTCAAGGGAACGTTCCAGATAAAGGGCGACGATACTGTTCTGGCCCACGCCATGCTGCTGCAAATAGTGGGCCAGCTTATTGGCGCGAGCGTTGAGTTGGGCATAGGTCAGCTCGCCGTCGGGGAAAGAAACAGCGGTTTTGTGCGGCACGCGGGCGACTTGAGCGGCAAAGAGGTCGGCAAGACTGGCGGCGGCGGGGTAGGGGGCGGCGGTGTCGTTCCAGGTAACAAGCATCCGTTCCGCTTCTGCCGGCGTGAGCAGGGGCAGGCTCTCCAGAGGTTGGTCAGGCGCGTCCAGCATGGCTGCGGCAAGGCGATCAAAATGGGCCGACAGGCGGGAAACGGTGTCTGGCGT
>JAGVTM010000313.1 GCA_019136785.1 Chloroflexota bacterium
AACTGATTTGAGCATGGGTAGATATGGGCATCGTTTTTACTCCTTTGGTGAAAATGACTTCTATTCTACCTCATCCCCATATATGGGTCTATCCCCTGGATTCCCAAAGAACCAGAATAATTAATAAGTGAATTTGTGAATGGGTGAATGGTTAATGTACCGTCCCGGAACACTGCGTTGTGGGATGCGGTTGGGAAACCGCCGCTTATTGTTCGCCCTGGCGGGGATATAGTCGCGGATACGGGTATTTGCTGGTGAACTGGTGGTGGTCGCTTTCTTCATAGGCGACGTTATTATGAATGAAGCTGCGGTCGTCTTTTGCCAGCAGCACCACGTCTGACTCGATGGTGCGTGCCGGCATCAGATACAAACCCGAACTAAGGCGGCAGTGGTGGCCCACACACCCGCCCAGGACGATCATGCCTGTTTCTTCCAGCCCTTGCTTGCCGTAAGCCCGCAGTGGGGCAGGGACGACGTTAAAATCGGTAAACGTGCTGCCTGCGCCAATGAATGAATCCCGCCCCACGACGCACAATTGGAGGCAGGTGTTTTGGGCGACCATGGAGCGTTCCATAAGGGTGGTCATGAAGAGGGAGGCGCGAAACGGCAGGAAGCAGCCGTCGCCGACCACGCTGAGCATCAACTGGCAGCCCTGGGTAATGTTCACGTTGTTGCCAATAATGCAGTTGTCAATGACCACGCCTGGGCCGATGGTGACGTTACTGCCAATGGTGGTCATGCCGTGAATCATGGCTGTGGGGTCAATGTTTACGTTGCTGCCGACCTGAACGACTTCAGAGGTGTCCAGCACCTGCCGCTGTTCCAGAATGGCGCGGAACAGGATGCGCAGCTTGAAGCGCCAGTCCCGATCCACTTTTTCTTCGGTGATGATGCCGCGGGCAAAGACGCCAAATAGAACGTCTATGATAAACACGTGTATCCAGCTCTCCAGCGAGACAAAGGCTTTGCGTGGCAGTTGATAAACCAGGTCGCCTGTTTCTGTAGCCATGTAAGGAGGCACGTGATAGTAGCCGATTTCCCGCGATTCGGTATCAATGACCAGGGGTTTAGCCACGAAGCTTTGGGAGATGCCCTGCGGCAGATACCACATTTCCGCCAGGGCCAGGTCGCCTTGCCGTTGAAAGGAGTGAGCCAGGGGCAGCATGTGCGCAGCCACGGCGGGATCGTCGGCGCGAAAAGCCAGCCGCACGGGTTGGTGGGCGGCGCGGGCGCGGGTGATGAATTCATCAATGAGGGCTTTGTTGAAGAAGAGGTTATCTCGATGCGCCAGGGCTTCAACTTTTTCGTGCCCTTCGGCGCGCTGCGCAATGTCCCAATCGGGGTATTCGCGCTCTTCGGTGGTGTAGGGGCTGAGTATGTCCCGCTGGTGCAGCCACAGCGGCTTATTCAGCACGCGCAAGTCACGAGCCGGTTCGTTGAAAGGATGAATATAGGTGTTTTCGGTAATGATGACCCGTCTCATGCCTGGGTTCCGGTCGGATCTGGGGGGGGCGCGGCGGCAGCCCCGCCTGCGGTGGCAGCCCCGCCTGCGGTGGGGGGGGCCCCTGCGAATTTGTCGTTGAGAAAGGTGGTGAGGACATGCACAAATCTGGCAGGTTCGTCAGCCATGGGGAAGTGCCGCGAGCGTTCCATCCAGGATATTTGGGCGGCTTCTACGCAGCGGGAGAGGATCTGACCATTGGTGGGCGAAACGATGTTGTCGCGGATGCCGTAGATGCCCAGGGTGGGGATGCTCAATGCCGGCAGTTCCCCCACCAGATTTGTCTCGCGCAAGTCGCCGATGCTGCGGAAGAAGGACTCCAGGCTGGCGCGCTGCACGTCACGGAAGATCATCTGGCGCACGTTTTTGGAATCCCGCGCCAACAGCAGGCGCATAATAGTGGAAAGAATTAGCGGGTAGCGCCAGACAATTTGAGCAATCCAGCCGTAGCCTGCCAGCTTGAGGAAGAAATTGAGCGAACTGCCGATGACGGGCGAGCCAACGACAGCCACTTTGCGAATACGTTCGGGGTGACCCAGAGCCAGTTGCAGCGCCACCGTGCCGCCCATGGAGTGCCCGGCGACGGGAGCGGACACAATGCCCAATGATTCCATGAACTGGTTGACCATTTCCACGTAACTTTTGATGGCAAATGAAGCGGTGGCTTCTTTGGCAGAATCGCCAAACCCCCAAAAATCCAGCGCGTAGACGCGATATTGGCCCGTTTGGGCCAGGGCAAGCATGGAATCACGCCACACATCCCACGAGTTAATCCAGCCGTGTAAGAGGATGATAGGTTGTCCGCGACCAATTGATTCGTAGTGTAAGATCCCTTGATCTGTGACAATCGAACTCACGCTGGTCCTCAGTTAAACGCCTGACTGGTAACGTTGTGCGTTGCACCTCCGAAGTGGGCGGACGCGCTCAAGCGGTTTCGCTTTCTTCTAATTGGTCCAGAATTGAATAAAGTAAGGCCAGCAGAACTTCTTTGACGCTTTCTTTGTCCAGGGCCACGCAGGGCAGCACTTTTACATCGGGGTCCAGGCGCAAGATGATGCGCAGGTCTTCAGGTTCCCAGGCATCTTCGTGGTCTTGCTTGTTAGCAGCGACGACGTAGGGTGTGGCGGAGAAATCTTTGAACGTTTCCAGAATGCGCTTGGCTTCGCGAAAGGTTTCAGGTTTGGTGCTGTCTACCAGCACCACAAAACCCAGCATCCCCTCAGACAGAATTTCCCACATGAAGTCAAAACGCCGCTGGCCGGGCGTGCCGAAGAGGTACAGGATAATGTCTTCTTCGGCGTCGTTCTCTTTGGCGACGGTGATGCGACCAAAGTCCATGGCCACCGTAGTCGTCTCTTTTACCTTTTCGGCGACGCTGGTGATTTTGCGCTCGGTGGAAACGACGTCAATTTCACTGATGGAGCCTATGAATTCAGTTTTGCCGGCAGCAAACGGGCCAGTGATCACCATTTTGACGACTTGCATGAGACCTTCTGTAGCGATACCAGTCCGTTATAGACTGCGAATACGGTTGATGAGACGTCGCACAACGGACCCCTTGACGGCGGGTTCCATTGGCTTCGGTTCTGGCAGGCTGCGCTGTTTCCCCGCCTGGGGCAGCGGTGTGGGGGGGGCTGGTTTGGGCTGCGGCACAATTTCAATCAGGCCCGCTTGCAGCAAGCCATACACAATCCGCCGGATTTCAAAATCGCTGAGATTGTTGGCTTTGCCAATCTGGCGGATGGTGTTGCGCGGGTTAATAAAAGAAACCACGCGCCACTCCTGCACTGTCAAGTTGATGTTACGCAAGCGGGCATCCGGCTTATCGGTGAAGCGCAGCGAAATGTCCAGGTCTGGCAGCTCTTCCTGCAACCGCTCCCATTCCTTCAGGCGGCGGCTGCCCTCCATGATGACGCTTTCCAGGTCAATGGGAATGGTAATGCGGTCGCCTGGCGGCATTTGGTTGGCGTCAAAGCGAAACAGCCCATCGCTCCAGGTGAAGAGTTTATAAACGGTATCCAGGATGTTCTGCCGCACGCTCTGAATGATGTCGCTTTGGGTCACGTAGGCTGCCTGGATGAGGAGGTGCCCCAGTTGTTTTTCGCTGGTTCCCTGGGCGCGCTGCTCAATAAAACGGGCCTGTTCGGCCGATAATTTGCCGGCGCGCTGCAGCACCGCCGCCAGATTACCATTGCTGGATTCGTCCAGGGAAGCATAGATGAGCTTGCCGCCACGAAACGACATCTGGGCCATCTGGTCACTGTGGGCGGGTGCGCCGGGCGCAGGCGCGCCAGGCACTATCGTGAGGGTGCCTGTCTTGCGGGCCAGATTGATTAAATTGAGAAGCTGCGTTGTTGAAAAATCGCGCAGATTGCCTTTTAGGGCCATAGTGGTAGCTCTGCCTGGGGTAATGTATATCCCACTACTTCAATCAACAAGTGAGGGTCAATGCCCGCCCGGGCCATTTCGCCACAGAGAGTGGTTGTGATCATGCACGCGACGGACTGTTGTGACCAACATCAGTCTGGCATTATACCTGTAGCGAATAGGGGCGTCAAACTATTTTATGTCACATAGCATTTGGTCGCCAGCGCAAAAGCCCCTATCCTGTTGCCTTATTTAAGCGTGTGTGCGGCAAATGACAATGGTACTTTTTGACCGATTCTGGGTGCGGCATTACAATATCGTTCTGTGGGCGCGCGGGGCGGTGGCGAAAAGGCAGACGCAGCGGACTTAAAATCCGCCGGGGGTGACTCCGTGTGGGTTCGAATCCCACCCGCCCTACAGCAGCAAACCCTGGAAAACAGCCCCGTCGTTGGGCTGTTTTTGTCTCTGGCGCAGGCGTAAGATGATCAGGCGCAATGATGTGATTTCTACAGCCTTACACCGTTTCTGGCAGGAGACGGCGGCTGCATTTCCGGCGCTGACGGCAGCAGCGCCGCTGGTAGTGGGCGTATCCGGCGGGCCAGATTCGGCGGCTCTGTGGCACGCGCTGGTTCATTCTGGTTTGCACCCGCCGGTGAACCTGATTGCCGCTTACCTGGATCACGGCTGGCGCCCCGCCGCTCGCGCCGAAGCGGCGTTTGTGGCGTCATTAGCAGCGCAAGCGGGCAGCCGTTTTCGTACGGCGCAGACGGATGTGCCGGCATTAGCCCGCGCGCGCGGCTTGACGTTAGAGGAAGCGGCGCGGGAAAGCCGCTACGATTTCCTGGCGCAGGCAGCGGAAAAAGAGGGCGCGGCTTTTATCCTGGTGGCCCATCACGCCGACGATCAGGCGGAGACGGTGTTGATGCACCTGCTGCGGGGAACAGGTCTGGCTGGACTGCGGGGGATGCTGCCGGCAGCGCCGCTGCCCCGCGCGCCGCACATCACCCTGCTGCGCCCCCTATTAGCCGTCAAGCGAACGGACATTGAAGCGTACTGCCAGCGACACGCGCTGCAAACGATGCAGGATGAGTCTAACCTGGACACCAGCCATTACCGCAACCGGCTGCGCCACGAACTGCTGCCCCTGCTGGCTGACTATAATCCGCAGATTGTGGATCGTCTGAACCATCTGGCGGCGCTGACGGCGGCTGATTATGCGCTGCTGCATGACCTGTGCGCCCATCACTTTGTCCAATTGCAGCGGCGACGTGGAGATGGCTGGCTGGAACTGGATCTGGCTGGCTGGCGGGCGTTGCCGTTGTCGCTGCGCCGGGGGCTGCTGCGCTACGCCGTGTGGCAGCTTCGACCGGCTGTGCGCGACATGGGCTTTCAGGCGATTGAACTGGCGCGCCAGACGGCGGAAGGGGGCGCAGTGGGTAAAGAGGTGGGGCTGCCTGGCGGCGTGACGCTGCGCGTTGGCTATCACGTTTTGGAACTGCTGGGGGATGACGCCGTGCCGCCTGTAACGCTGCCGCAGCTTGCCGGCGATGAACCTGTCCGGCTGCCGCTGCCGGGGCGGGCGGCGTTGGCGGGCGGGTGGTTGGTGGAGAGTCGCCTGCTGGAGCGCGTTGACCTGACGCAGATTGAGCAGAATCCAGACCCCTGGCAGGCGTTTGTGCAGATTCCTGCCGGCACGCCCTTATGGCTGCGACCCCGTCTGCCTGGAGAGCGTTTTCAGCCGTTGGGTCTCCATGGACGTTCCACGTCCTTGAAAGAAGCCATGATTAACCGCAAAATGCCGGCAGCCCTGCGACCCTTGTGGCCCCTGGTAGCGACGCCGCAACATCTGGTCTGGTTTGTGGGGCAGCAACTAGACGAACGCGCTCGCGTCCAGGTTGAAAGCCAACCCGTCTGGCATTTGCGTTGTTATCGTCTTTAAGGCTAAACGCCAAAGCGCATTTGGGCGTCGTAAAATTCGTCTATGGCCATTGCCAGTCTTTGGGGCGACAGGTCGGGGAAGTAATCGGGTAAAAACGACCAGCCGGCATAGCTGGTTTGTAGGGGCATAAAACCGCTGGTGTGGGGAACATCGCCGATATGCACGCCTGTGCGCACCACCAGGTCGGGCAGCGGCTGTCCGGCAGTATCCAGGTAATCATAGATAAGGCTGGGATTCCTGGTCGGGGCATCTGCCGCCAGTTCACCGCGAGCGATGGCTTGGGCGATTTTGGTCGTGGCCCGGCCCATCTCGTCCACGCCGCCGTAGTCCAGAGCCAGGTTAAAGTAGTAAC
>JAGVTM010000433.1 GCA_019136785.1 Chloroflexota bacterium
CGCCGCAGGGCACAAACAGTGTCCGGGAAGTTTTCCGGGCGGAATGGCGGCGCGAAGCCGAGTTGCTTACATTCACAATCGAAGCAAACGCTTTTCTGTACCGTATGGTGCGCAGCCTGGTGGGTTCCCTTAAACTCGTCGGCGAGGGCAAATGGACAGCAGCGGCGTTTGTGACAGCCCTGCAAGGGTGCGACCGAAAGTACATCACCACTGTCGCCCCACCCCATGGACTTTTCCTGGTTTCAGTTACTTACTGAAACTAACGAGACACTCGTTATCTGCACTTATTTGTAACGTTGGAGAAAACAAATGAACAAGACATTTGTCCCCAAGCCCGCAGAAATAGAAAGACAGTGGTTTGTCGTGGACGCCGAAGGCCAGACGTTGGGACGTCTGGCGTCACAGATTGCCACTATCCTGCGCGGCAAACACAAGCCGATCTACAGCCCCGCCGTAGACTGCGGCGACTATGTCATTGTGGTTAACGCCGAGAAGATTCACGTCACGGGCCGGCGCATGGAACAAAAAATGTATTACCGTTACTCGGGTTATCCCAGCGGGTTAAGCGAGATTTCACTGCGCGACCAACTGCAGAAATTTCCGCACCGGGTGATCACAAGCGCCGTAAAAGGAATGCTGCCCAAGAATGCGTTGGGTCGCCATATGCTGCGTAAAATGAAGGTTTACGCCGGGCCGAACCACCCACACGCAGCGCAACAGCCCAAGTCGCTGGAGTTCTAGGAGGATTCGCCAGATGTTTGAAGGTTTTGAAGGAAAACAATATTATGAAGGCATAGGCCGGCGCAAGCGTTCGTCGGCTCGAGTGCGTATCTACCCGCAGGGCAGCGGCGCTTTTATCGTCAATGGCAAAGAAGTCAAAGAGTACTTCCCCCGTTTTGGCGATTACGAGACGCTGGTGGGACCGCTGGAAGACTCGTCGCTGAAGGGCCAGATGGACGTGACTGTGCTGGTTGAAGGCGGCGGCATCACGGGGCAGACCAGCGCGGTACGCCTGGGACTGGCGCGCGCGCTCGTCAAGTATGATGAAGAACTGCGACCGCAGCTCCGTTCGGAGGGCCATCTGACCCGCGACCCGCGCATTAAGGAACGTAAGAAGCCTGGCCTGAAACGGGCACGCAAGGCGCCGACTTACACCAAGCGTTAGTTTAAGACCTACCTGTCAATTGCGCCCTGTGCCCTGGCGACCAGCAGCAGCATGGGGCGGAATCCAAGGCCCCGCAAGTTTTATCTGGCATAAAGCCAGACAAAGCCGCTGACGTAAAGCGGCAGCTTGCGGGGTCTTGTCTGGTTACAGCAATCGCGGAAGTGGATGGGGCGCATCTGCGGAAACGAATGCTGCAAAGCTGGTTTGCCGGATTACGGCAGTAAATTACTATGCAGAACAGGGGCATAACTATTGTTGGGTTGGGGCCGGGACCAGGAGAACTGCTAACTCGACAGGCATGGCAGGCGCTATCTACGGCTGCATGTATTTATTTGCGGACGGCGCGCCATCCGGCCGTGGCTGACTTACCCCCAGACGTGCCACAAGTTAGTTTTGACGCCATCTATGAACGGGCGGCGGAATTTGGGGAGGTGTATCGCCAGATTGCGGCGGATGTGGTGGCGCGGGCAGCCCATGAAGCTGTGGTCTATGCCGTGCCGGGCCATCCGTCAGTGGGCGAAGCCAGCGTCAGCCACATTCAGGCGACCGCGCGCGCGGCGAACATTCCTGTTACGATTATGGCCGGCCTGAGCTTTATTGAGCCGACGCTCTCTGCGCTGCAAGTGGATGGTTTGGATGGGCTGCAACTGTTTGACGCCATAGAGATTGCCGATTATTGGCAGCCGCCGCTCAACCCGGATGTGCCGGCGCTGTTGGGGCAGGTATACAGCCAACTGTTAGCGAGCAATTTGAAGCTGGCTTTGAATGCTCTTTTTCCAGACGAGCATCAGGTGGCTCTGGTACACGCTGCCGGCACGGCTGAGGCGCAGGTGGAATGGCTGCCGTTGTATGCCATAGACCGCAGCCCGCACATTGGCCACCTGACCAGCCTTTATGTCCCTCCCCTGCCCGAAGCCAGCAGCCTGCCGGCACTGGCGGAAACGGTGGCGGTGCTGCGCAGTCCGCAAGGCTGTCCCTGGGATCAGGAGCAGACGGCGCAAAGCCTGCGACCGGATTTTGTGGAAGAAATGGCGGAAGTGCTGGAAGCCCTGGACACCGGCAACAGCGACCTGCTGCGGGAAGAGTTGGGCGACTTGTTGTTTCACATTGTCATTCAAACGCAGATTGCCAGCGAAAACGGGGATTTCACGCTGAGACAGGTGATTGCCGGCATTGAAGCCAAACTGAAACGCCGCCATCCCCACATCTGGGGGGATTGGCAGGCGAGCGACAGCAGTGAGGTCGTCCGTAACTGGGCTGCCTTAAAAGCGGCGGAGAAGGAGAAACGGGGGGACCAGCCAACCTCTATCCTGGACAATATTCCGCATACCTTGCCAGCATTGGCGCAATCGCAGAAAATACAGGGGCGCGTGCGCAAGATTGGTTTTGATTGGCCCGATATTGACGGCGTTTTTGCCAAGCTGGACGAAGAGAGAGACGAATTAAAAAGGGCTACCAGCAGCCAGGAACAGCAGGCTGAACTAGGCGATCTGTTATTCGTGGCTGCCAATCTGGCAAACTGGATGAAACTGGATGGTGAAACAGCCTTACGCGAGGCGAGTTTGCGCTTCGATCGCCGCTTCAGGCAGTTAGAGGCGCTGGCTGCCAGCCAGGAGATAGACCTGGCGCAGGCAGATTTTGACACGCTTAACCAGTTGTGGGAGGAAGCCAAAGCCAATCTGGCAGCGGCTCATGAAGCTACGGAGGAACAGGCGTGACTATTCTAAACGGAGTTCTGTTGGCCCTGGCGATCATCTGCTTGCTGGCAGCAGCGGCTTTCCTGATGCGCGCATTTGGGGCTCGTAACCAGGCGCAGGCGGCAGCCTACAGCGTCGGGCGGCAAGAGTTACGGCATGACATGCAAGTAGACCTGGTGCGGGGAGCCGCCTTTTTGCTGGTCTCTCTGACAGTGTGGGCTGTGTTTGGCTTGAGTTTGCGACCAGGGCGGGCAAATGCCAATATCCCGGCCACTGCGACGGCGACCGTGCCGGCAGCGGCTACCAGCACGACCACGATAGCGCCTACAGCCACCAGCACCCAAACCCCTGCCGGGACAAACACGCCAGCGGCCACGCCAACCACGCCGCCGGACATTCCCACGCAGACCCCCTCCCCTTCCCCCACGGCCACCGACACCCCCAAACCTCCGACGGCTATCGTGAACAGCCCTAACGGTCTGTATCTACGCGAACGACCAGGCGGCACATCGCAGATTGAGTTAATCCCAGATGGGGCGGAACTGCTGCTGCTGCCCGGACGGGAAACAGCTAACGAGCTGGAATGGCAGCAAGTGCGGACTGCCATAGGCAACGAAGGATGGGTCGCTGTCGAATTCATTGTTTATCAATAAGAGTAACAATCAGCCCTCAAGCAACCTGACCTGGGCAGGGCCAAAGTAAGACCGCTGCGCCAGGGTTTTCGTATGGCTGCGCCGTTGGCGTCGCCATCTCTTTTGCACACCCAAGGAGGCCACTATCATGGCACAACCGCTTTTTGGGCACCCTGATGGCAATGTTTTTTACCGTAAGATGTCTCACCGCCGTCCCATGATTTCCCACGGAGACGGCATCTACTTGTATGATATGGCCGGCAAACGATACATTGACGGCTCCGGCGGGCCCCTGGTCGTCAATGTGGGGCATGGTCGCGGGGAAATTGTGGCTGCGATGCAGAAACAGGCGATAGATGCGGCTTACGTGCACGCAATCATGTTCACCAGTGAAGCATTGGAGCAGTACTCCTACGAACTGGCTCAGGTGGTACCTTTGCCCGCGCCGCGCTTCTATTTTCTCACCAGCGGGGCAGAAGTGGTAGAAGGCTCGCTGAAGCTGGCGCGCCAGATTCAGATGGCGCGCGGTGAAAATGGGCGTAACCTGGTAATTTGCCGCTCCCTCAGCTATCACGGCATGACCCTGGGCGCCCTGAGCGTCAGCGGGCGGCCGGGGATGCGCACGCCGTATCTGGGCTTGCTGCAAAATATGCCCCACATTCGTCACCCGTATCCGTATCGCTTCCCGGCAACAGGCGAGGAATTAGCCAGCCGCCTGGAGGAGTCTATCCTGGCTTATGGGCCGGAAAATGTGTCTGCGTTTATCGCTGAACCTATCAGCGGCGCCAGCCTGGGAGCCGCCACGCCGCCAGACGATTACTGGCCGCGCATCCGGGAGATATGCGACCATTATGGCGTGCTGCTGATTTCTGATGATGTGCTGGTGGGCATGGGGCGCACAGGCAAGTGGTGGGGCTTGCAGCATTGGAACGTGCAGCCAGATATTCTGGTTACTTCCAAAGGAACGGCTGGCGGGTATTTCCCGCTAGGGTTTATTGCCGCCAAAGGAAGCGACGTGGAACAAATCCGGCAAACGCTGGGGGATTTCAATCATGGCGGCACGTTTAGTCACCACGCTGTTGGCGCTGCCGCCGGGCTGGCGACGCTGCGAATTATGCAGCGGGAGCGGTTGGTGGAGAACGCAGCAGCCATGGGGGCGGTGTTAGGGTTCAAACTGCGGCAGGCGCTGGCGGCGCATCCGCACGTGGGCGACATTCGCGGTCTGGGTTTGTTCTGGGCTATTGAGTTTGTGCAGGATCGGGACAGCAAGGAGCCGTTCCCCGCCAGCCGGGGTCTAGCCTGGAAAATCTGGCAGCGGGCTTTTGACGCGGGTCTGGTGGTGTATTATTCGCAGGGGTGCGCCGATGGGCATGACGGGGATTTGATTATGCTGGGGCCGCCGCTGATCATCAATGAAGCGCAGATTGAGGAAATGGTGGGCATTTTGGTGGATGCGGTGCACGCCGAATTGGGACAGCCGGCTTTGGCGCTGGCTTAAAGAGATAATCACAGATTGCGCAGATTTCACAGATTAGACGTCAATGGATGCAATTGACAGAATTCAGGAGCAGTTTGGCAGGAATGCCGGCAAGTATGCCACCAGCCAGGTGCATGCCCAGGGAGAAAGCCTGGGGCGTCTGGTGGAACTGGCACAGCCGCAGCCATATTGGCGGGCGCTGGATGTGGCGACGGGGGCGGGGCATACGGCGCTGGCTTTTGCGCCGTTGGTGGAGCAGGTGTGGGCTACTGATCTGACGGCGGCGATGCTGGCGGTTGCCGGCAAACTGGCGGGCGAGCGCCATTTGACTAATGTCAGGATGGCGCAGTTGGAGGCGGCGCATCTGCCATTTGCCGACGCCAGCTTTGACGTGGTGACGTGTCGCATTGCGCCGCATCATTTTGAAGATGTGGCGGGATTTGTGCGGGAGTCGGCGCGGGTGCTGCGAGCGGGAGGGAAGCTGGCAGTAGCGGATAATATTGCGCCGGGCAGCCGGCTGCGGGGGAAGAAGGGGAAGAGGGAGAGAGATGCCGGCAGCTACGTCAACGCCATTGAAAAATTGCGCGACCCCAGCCATAACCGCTGCCTCAGCCTGGATGAATGGCTGGCATTGTTCCAGCAGGCGGGGCTAACTTCTATTCAATATGAAACGCTGAGTAAGCGGCTTGACTTTGATGATTGGGCGGCGCGGATGGGGGTTGCCGGCGCAGACTTGACCCGCCTGCGGGTGTTGTTTGCTCAGGCGCCTCCTGCCGCCGCCGAATTCTTACAGCCCCGATTCACGGGAAATCGCCTGGATTTCCTGCTCTGGGAAGCCGTCGTTGTGGGTATAAAAAGTTAATGCCTTTCTATGGCAAACTACCAGTAAATCGTGTGGCAAACCGCTGAAGATAGTCCATCAAGGCTCTCCAGGAACCATCCCCGCGAATAAAAGCTGTTTTCTCGTGCCAGTCACTGCCCTTCTTGATAATTGCCTGCAACCCCCAACGCCCATCGTCAAGCTGGCACAGTCTGTAAAACGTTTCCCCATCGTTTGCGCGCCAGATATGATATGTACCTTTGCCATCCAGGCATTATCTGATGGCTTTCGCGTCAGCGCCATGTCGCTCAACTGCGTGACCGAGAAAAATGACCA
>JAGVTM010000401.1 GCA_019136785.1 Chloroflexota bacterium
GCAAGTCGCGGCTAGTTTTCATGATGTCCACGTGGGGCTGCATGAGTACGAAAATATCAAAAACAAGCCGGTCGTCGTCCGTGACGTGCAGCGTGATGCCTTCGGTGCGCGAGGCGCGCCGAAAAGGGCGACCTTTTTCCGCCGGCGCGGTAGCCATTTTGTGAATACCATCCACGCGCATCGTGGCATAATGGGCGATCATGGTTAACACGTCCGGCGCGACTTCAATCCGGCCCAATGATTCTTTTTCCAAAGGTTCGCTCATAGCTATTTTCCTATTCGACTACATCGCCAGTCCGCCGTCTACGCGAATGATCTCACCCGTGATGTAGGCGGCGCGGCCAGAAGCCAGGAATGTGACCAGGTAAGCCACTTCTTCCACCTGCCCGAAACGCCCCAGGGGAATGAACGCCAGGGCTTGTTTCTTATTTTCTTCACTTAGCACGTCAGTCAGGGCGGTGGGGAAGTAGCCAGGAGCAATGGCATTCACGGTAATGCTGCGGGTAGAGAGTTCCCGCGCCAGGGATTTGGTGAAGCCAATAATGCCGGCTTTGGAAGCGGCATAGTTGGTTTGCCCTCCCTGGCCCACGAGACCTACGACGGAGGAGATGTTGATGATGCGCCCGCCCTGTTTGCGCCGTAGCATGGGCCGCAGCGCGGCTTTACAGCAGTTGAACATGCTTTTCAGATTGGTATTAATGACAGTATCCCAATCGTTTTCGCTCATCATCATCAGCAGCGTGTCGCGGGTTGTGCCGGCATTGTTCACCAGAATGTCAATCTGCCCATACGCCGCCACGGTGTCTTTCACCAGAGCCTGCGCTGCCCCCAAATCTCCTACGTCTGCTTTTAAGGCTATCGCCTCGCCGCCAGCCGCCGCAATAGCCGCTGCCGTCTCTTCCGCCGCTGCGGCGCTACTGTGGTAGTTCACCACCACTTTCGCCCCGTTCGCCGCCAGATCCACAGCAATGGCCCGGCCAATGCCCCGCGATGCCCCGGTAACCAGCGCTACCTTATCTGCCAATAACAATGATCATTCCTCACTCGGCTATGCCGCTGGCTGCGCTGCCGGCACTGCCGCGGCTGCTTCCTGGCGCGGTTCAAACCTCAGCCGGTCGCTTTGACGATGAATCCGCTTCACCAGGCTCAATAATACATCGCCTGGGCCTACTTCCACAAATGAATTCACCCCTGCGGCTGCCAGAAAACCAATCGTTTCCGTCCAGCGCACTGGCCCCGTCAGTTGGGCTGTCAATTCCGCCCGGATTGCCGCGGCAGAATCAAGGGGTTGGGCGGTCACGTTGCCGATCACCGGTACGTGTGGCGTGGCAATGGGCGTGGCAGCTATCGCTGCGCTGAACTCAACCGCCGCCGCCTGCATCAGCGGCGAGTGAGCGGCAATCGTAATGGGCAGTTTGACCACCTTGCGCGCTCCCGCCACCTGCGCCAACTGCATCGCCTTGTCCAGGGCGATTTCCTCGCCAGAAATAACGACCTGGCCCGGACAGTTGTCGTTGGCTACCTGTACCGCGCCGCCCGTTTCGTGGCGGGCTTCGGCGCAAATGGTTTCAATTTGGGAGATAGTCAGGGCCAAAATGGCGGCCATGGCCCCTGGGTTTTGCCTGCCGGCTTCTTTCATTAGCTCCCCGCGCCGCCGCACCAGAGAAAGACCGTCGCTAAAGGTGAGGCTGCCTGCCGCCGTCAGCGCCGAAAGCTCCCCCAGGCTATGCCCCGCCACAAACGCCGGCGCTTCCCACCCATTCGCCTGCATGGCTGCCAGGGTGGCTATGCTGGTCACAAAAAGCGCCGGCTGCTGGTTAACCGTGTCTGTCAGTTCCGCCTCAGGCCCGGCAAAGCAAAGCTGGGAGAGGGAAAAACCCAGCAGGTCGTCTGCCTGATCAAAAACAGCACGCGCAGCAGGCTCATGTGCATACAACGCATGACCCATACCCACATGCTGTGACCCCTGACCGGGGAAAAGATAGGCGGAACTCACTTTTTAAGACCTCGAATGCCCGGCCCTGGCTGCCTGGCAAAGGCGCCGCTGCCGGCATGAGCGGCAGGGAAACAAAACGAAAGCAAATGCTCAGGCAAATACCTGGGCGTTTGCTTAAGCATTCAGTTGTTACTCTTCAAATGCCGGCAAAATCTGGCGACCCTTGTATGTGCGGCAGTCGGGGCACATATAATGGGGGCGTTTCATGTGACCGCAATTGTCGCAGCGCACCAGATGAAAAGGCGTCAGGCTGTCGTGGGCGCGACGTCTATTGCGCCGCGCTTTAGATATTTTTCGCTTCGGTAATGCACCCATGTCAAACTCTCTCTCTCACGCGCCACACCCTGTAGCGCGGTCTCAAAATTTTCAGCATAAAAAACGCGGCACGACAGCCGCGTAGCAAACTAATTATAGCCACGCCCTCTGGTGTGTCAAGCAACAGCAATTCTCATTTTGGCTGCTAGCCTGCGGCTGAATCGCCGCCAGGGGAGGGGGGCTTCCCTTACATTGGTTTCCACCGCTGTTCAAAGGAGCAAACCCGTTCAAATTGAGAATTGCTGGTCAATCAAAATGTAGCAAAGCCTGCGCCCGCAGCGAAGCCTGCGCCCGCAGCAGGGCCACAATGCTCTTGGCGTCTTCTAGCTCCCCTTCCACAGCCATGCGCACGGCTGTCGCCAGGGGGATGCGCTGCACTTCGATCTGTTCATCAGGATCGCCAGGCAGCGGATCTGGCGTCAGATCGCGGGCCAGGTAGAGAGCCATCCGTTCATTGCTCACCCCCGGCGCCAGCCAGATGCTGCCCAAAGAGGTGAAAGAGGCGGCGCGATAGCCCGTTTCCTCGCGCAGTTCGCGTTGGGCGCACTCCAGCCAGGTTTCGGAAGGGTGGCGCGTGCCGGCAGGCAGTTCCAGGATGGTCTGATTGAGCGCCAGCCGGTATTGGCGCAGCATCAATACGTCGCCGTCTTGTAGGGGCAGCAGCAGCACCGAACCCGGATGATCAATGATGCCCCTTTCAACGGTCTGCCCGTCCGGCAGCGTCAGTTGGTGCAGCCGAAACTGCCAGGAGTCGCCGGGCCAGACGACCTGCCCAGGCGGCGGCATAGGGGCATCGGGGTTCACCGGTGGATTCTCCAGCTCATTATCGGCGCTGAACCGCTGCCGGCAGGATCAGGGCAGCAATTCGGTCAGAACATCCAGCCGCGGGCAGCGCCGTTAGCCTCTTGTAGTAATTGTCCAGAAACAAGTTCGTAGTAACGGCTTTAGCCGTCCAAACCGCTAAAGCGGTTACTCCGAACCCAAATCGCCAAGTTATTTACGGACAGTTACTTAGGGCCATCAAGGGGATGGCGGAATGCGAATTGCCTGCCCAATATCCAGATCGTTGGGATCTGCCAGACCATTATATTGCGCCAGTTCGTCTACTGTGAAGCCGTAGAGGAGCCCGATACGGAACAGGGTTTCACCCGCAGCCACAAAGTGCACCCGTTCCTGACTTGTCTCTGGCGGCGTGCTGGTTTCGGGGAAATTTCCACTCAACGGTACCAGAATCTGATCGCCAACGTCCAGGGCGTTGGGATCAGCCAGCGTATTTGCCCGGATCAGGTCATCTATTGTCACGCCATATTGCAGACCAATGGAATAGAGCGTATCGCCAGACTGCACGGTATGGATGACATCTTGCTGTGTGGTAGTTTCCGCCGGCGGCGTGTCCGTTTCTGCAGGCGGCGCGCCCGCTTCGTCCCCTGCCTCGCCGCCGGCTGGTTGGCCGGCGTCTGCCGGGGTCGCCTCTACGGGAGCGCCCGCACCTTCCCCGGCGGCTCCAGGTTCTGTGATTTGCTCGCCTGCGGGCGTCTGGCCGGCAGGTGGGGTGGGCTGTGTCAGGATGTCTGCCGGCAGGGTTGTTTGCGGTGTTTCTGCTGGCGCTGTTGTATCTGCGCCAGGTTGCAAGGGGCGTTCACACGCCGCCAACAAGAGCGCCAGGAGCGCCACAGACAGCAGTCTTGCCAGAGAAATCGAAAACGTCCGTTTCACGTTGGCCTCCAATATCAAGATGGGGTAGATAGGACTAAGGTTGTGAAGCCTCACTCAACATAATGTAGTTTACCATAAGCAAAAATAGGCGTCAAGCGGCCCCCATGGCCCTGGTGGCCACAGCAGCCCATGTCGCCGCCGTTTTCGGCTTTATACCATATCGGCTATAATCTGCCGCCGTGTACGCTATTGGCATCAACGCCCACTTACTGTCTGGTCAGCCCGGTTATCGCCGGGCCGGCATTCATCACTATATGGCGCAGCTGCTGCGCCATTTGCCGGCAGCGAGCGACTATCACTATACCATTTTTACGCGCAGCCCTGGCGACATTTCGCCTGATGCGCAGCGATCAGTGGTTCCTGGTCGCTGGCCCACGGAGCGCCGTCTGGTGCGGATCGTCTGGGAACAGACTGCCTGGCCCCTGGCTGCCTGGCAGCGCCGCCTTGATTTGCTGCATGGCATGGCGTTCGCCACGCCGCTGTTGTCTCCCTGTCCCACCGTGGTAACCGTGTACGATCTGAGTTTTGTGCACTATCCAGACCGGTTCCCCCTGGCGCAGCGCCTGTATTTGCTGGCGCAAACGCGGCGCTCTTGCCGGCAGGCGCGCCGCGTCGTGGCTATTTCCGCGGCTGGTCGCCTGGATATTCACCGCGTTCTCGGTGTAGACCTGGCGCGGATTGATGTGGTGCTGCCGGGTGTAGATCGCGCCTTCCAGCCGCTGCCGGCAGCGGATGTGTCCGCCTTTCGCCTGGCGAAAGGCCTTCCTGAGCGCTTTATATTGCACGTTGGCACTTTGCAGCCGCGCAAGAATTTACCCACCTTGATAGCCGCGTTTGCCCAATTGCTGGAACAGTCGCCCCGCTGCGCTGATTTGCACTTAGTGTTGGTAGGCGGGAAGGGCTGGCTCTACGATGAAATATTTGCCCAGGTGGAGAGGTTAGAATTGCAGCAGCGGGTGCGCTTTGCCGGCTACGTTCCTGACGAAGAACTGCCGCTCTGGTATAATGCCGGCGCTTTACTGGTTTTTCCCTCTGTTTATGAAGGGTTTGGTTTGCCAATTTTAGAGGCAATGGCTTGCGGCACACCGGTCATTGCTGCCGGCACGGCTGTTGTGCCGGAAGTGATAGGAGAAGCTGGCTTGTTATTTCCCGCGGCGGACGCCGCAGCGCTGGCTGACGCCATGTCCCACGTCCTGGATGAGCCGGATGTGGCGGATGCCATGCGCCGCGCGGGTCTTCTCCAGGCCCGACGTTTTACCTGGGAGCAGGCTGGTCGCCAGATGGTCGCCGTATATCAGCAAGCATTGGCTGCAAAATGAGAAATCGAGTCAACTTTCGGGTGGTGCGCCTGGTTACCCTCCTTAGCGATATTCTCCTGGTCAATCTGGCTTTTATGGCCGCTTACGTGGTGCGCTACCAGCTAGAGTGGATCCGGCCCGTTACCTTTTATGAGCCATACAGCGATTACGTTGGGCAGCAGCTTTTGCTCACCTTGCTTATCATGCTTACTTTTTCCCAGACGAACGTCTGGGCGCGGCGGCGGGGTGAGTTGTGGATAGATGAATTGTCGCGGGTGGGATATGGCGCCGCCGCCGCGCTGGCACTGATGACGATGATTACTTTTTTTGTGCAGCCGCTGGTCTTTTCCAGGCTGCTGCTGCTGTGGGCTTACGTTTTTATCATCGTTTTCCTCAGCCTGGCGCGCCTGCTGCGCCGCCTGGTTCTCAGTCTCCTTTACCAGCGTGGCATTGGCGTGGATTACGTGCTGGTCATTGGCGCCGGCGAGGTAGGACGGGGCGTGATTCGCACTTTTCTGGCGCGGCCTGACCTGGGTTATCGCGCTGTAGGTTACCTGGACGATGGCGCCAGTGAAAACAACATTGGTTCTGGACGGATTCCCCACCTGGGAGCATCCACCGATCTCCCGCGCATTTTACAGGAATGGCCCCAGGTGCATACGATCTTTATTGCTTTGCCGGCACGGATGCACGAGCATACCGCCCAACTGGTGCGCCTGGCCCATGAATCGGGCGTGCGCCCGTTGATTGTGCCCGACCTGTTTGAACTCAGCCTCAACCGCGTGCAGTTTACAAACATGAC
>JAGVTM010000238.1 GCA_019136785.1 Chloroflexota bacterium
GCTTTGAATAAAAGCTCGTTCCTCGGCGTCTAGCGTCAATGCCTCACTGGATGAGAGAAATCTATCTCTCTTCCTTTTTTCGGCATCTTGTTTAAATCTGACTGTTCGAGCGACGAGTGGTTTGAATTCCTGGCTAAATCTGCCGCTTAACCAGATGTTTGTGTATGCCGCATTCTCAGCCGCAGGGACGACCTCTATGTATACACCGTTGTCATAACTGTAGTGTAAATACATGGATGTGAAATGCGACACTGACCCATAGATGCCCAGAAATTTGTCACGCGCGCGCCGGCTAAAGTTGGCCACAGAATCGTTTGGCGGTGGCGGTTCAACCCCATTCAGAATGTCCAAAATATATCTAAACAAGTCGTCCCGCAAGGATTTAAAGAAATAGATGGCTTTACTGATTGTGCTTTTTCCGCTTGCTTGTGGTCCAATGAACAGAAGTATATCTTTTATCTGTATTTCAGCCTGCTGGATAGGGCCAAAATTCTCAATTGTCAACTTTTGCATTACTGACCTCGATCATTTCCCGGAGTGGAGCAGTCTCCAGTTTCTTAGCCGTGGCGGCGCATAAATGATTCAATGCGGTTGAGGGCTTCTTCAATTTTCTCGTAGGCGGTAGCGTAGGAGGCGCGGACGAAGCCGCTGCCGCTGGCGCCAAAGGCGTCCCCGGGCACCACCGCCACCCGCTCCTCTGCCAGCAGGCGGTTGGCGAAGTCGTCACTGCTCATGCCGCTGCGTCGCACCGAGGGGAAGGCGTAGAACGCGCCGCGCGGTTCAAAACAATCCAGCCCCAGCGTATTGAAGCCAGCCACAATCAGGCGGCGGCGGCGGTCATACTCCTGCCGCATCCTTTTCACGTGTTCAGCCCCGCTTTCCAGGGCGACCAGGGCGGCCATCTGCGCTGTGGTGGGGGCGGACATAATGGTGTATTGGTGCACCTTGCGCATAGCCGCCAGCAAATCGGGCGTGGCGCAGGCGTAGCCAATACGCCAGCCCGTCATGGCGTAATCCTTGCTGAAACCGCCCAACAAAATTGTGCGGTCGCGCATGCCGGGCAGACTGGGCACGCAGGTGTGCGGCACGCCATAAACAAGCTGATCGTAGATTTCATCGGAAATAACCAGCAAATCATATTGTTCGGCCACGGCGGTGATTTCTAACATGACGGCGCGCGTCATAACGGCCCCCGTGGGGTTGTTGGGGTAGCCGAGCAGAATGGCTTTCGTTTGGGGTGTAATCGCCGCGGCAATGTCTGCTGCCGTTACCTGGAAGTCGTGTTCCACATAGGTAGGCACGGTGACAGGGACGCCGCCAGCGAAAATGACTTCAGGCGCATAAGAGACAAAACAAGGTTCGGGAATGATTACCTCGTCGCCAGGGTCCAGGATAGCCGTCATTGCTAGATAGAGGGCTTCGCTGACGCCCACGGTGATAATGATTTCGTCTTCTGGGTTGTAGCTGACGCTGTAAAGCTGCTGCAGGTGGCGGCTGAGGGCGGTTCGCAGTTCAATGGTGCCGCTGTTGGAGGTGTAGGCTGTTTCGCCGCGTTGCAGGGAGGCGATGCCGGCATCTAAAATAGGCTGCGGCGTCACAAAATCAGGTTCGCCAATGCCCAGCGAAATCACATTATCCATCGTGGCGGCAATATCAAAGAACTTGCGAATACCCGATGGCGGCGTGGCTGCCACGCGGCGCGAAATACGACGCGAAATGGTGTGAACCATGAACTTTACCCTCCTGCAATAATGGTGGAATTGTCGGTTACAAAAAGCTGCTGCGCCCGCCCCTGCACGCGCACATTTTCGCCAACCAGAGAGTTGTCTAGAATGCACGCGGCGACAGAAGCGCCTGTATCAATAATGCAGTTGCGCACGACGCTGTCTGCGATGCGCGCGCCCGCGCCAATAGTGGCGTAGGGCCCGATGACCGAAGCCGTTATTTGAGCTTCAGGATGCAGGTAGACAGGCGGGATAACGGCAAATCCGGCGGCAGCGGCGCGGGCGGGCGCGTCGTCCGTAGCGGCGTGGCGCAGCAGGAGTTGGCGATTGGTGTTCAGGATGTTGTCGGGACTGCCGGCATCTAACCAATAGGCGACGGGGGCAGTGCGAAACTTCGCGCCCTGCTCCAGCAGCACCTGATACGCATCAGCCATAAAATACTCCCCTTTGGTCATGCGCCCTTCAGCCATGACGATGTCAATGGCCTGGCGCAGTTGAACGGCGCTGCGGAACCAGTTGATGCCCACCACGGCCAGTTTGTGCTCAGCCGTTGGCGGTTTTTCCACGAAGCGCGACACAAAGCCGTCCTGATCCAGCGCCACCACGCCAAAGCTGCGCGGGTCCTCGATTTCCTGCACCAGAAAAGTGGCGTCCCCATCGCTGGCAAAGTGGGCAAAATCAGCCTTGATGATGCCGTCGCCAAAAGCGATGACTACTTCCCCTTTGTCCAGAAAATCGCGGCACAACCAGACGGCGTGCGCCTGCCCCAACGCCTGTTCCTGCACCACAAAATGACTGTTCAGGTGGGGATAATGCTGCCGCACCCAGGCTTCAATCTGATCGCCTTTATAGCCGACCACGAAAATGACCTCCTCGGTGGTGACGTCGTGCATCAGGTCAAGTATGTGGCCTAACACGGTTTTGCCCGCCACGTTAAGCAATGGTTTGGGGCGGCTCCACGTATGCGGGCGCATTCGTGTGCCATAGCCGCCCAGTAGAATTACAACTTTCATCGAAAACTCCTGCGAAAACTAGAGAGGGGCTGTCATTTGATGCCAGGGCGTTGTCTGTTCGTAGGCGTAAGCGGCATTCAAAATGGTCATTTCTTGCAAGGTATCGCCCATCAGCTGCAGCCCAATGGGCAGCTTCTGCTCGTCAAAGCCGCAAGGGACAGACAGACCGCAACTGGCGCTCAAGTTAAGGGGTAGAGTCAAAATGTCTGCCAGGTACATGCTCAACGGATCATCCACCTTTTCCCCTATCTTGAAGGCGGTGGTGGGGCTGGTCGGGGCGGCAATGATGTCTACCTGCTGAAAGGCTGTCTGGAAATCCTGCTTGATCAGGGAGCGCACCTTCAAAGCCCGCCCATAGTAAGCGTCATAATAGCCGGCGCTCAGGGCATATGTGCCCAACATGATGCGCCGTTTGGCTTCGGCGCCAAACAGGCTGCGCGTTTGCTTCAAGGTGCCAATGACGTCGGCCCCCAGCAAGCGGGGACCAAAGCGTACGCCATCATAGCGGGCCAGGTTGGCGCTGGCTTCGGCAGGGGCTATCAGGTAATATGCCGGCAGTGCATATTTCGTGTGCGGCAAACTGACAGGCATTACCTCTGCCCCCAGCGCCGCCAGTTGCTCAATAGCCGCTAACACCGCCGCTGCCACAGCCGGCTGTAAACCTGCGCCGAAATATTCTTCTGGCACGCCTACCCGCAAGCCGCGAATGTCGCCAGTCAATGCCGCTTCGTAGTCGGGCACAGGCGTATCAATGGAAGTGCTGTCGCGGCGGTCGTAGCCTGCCGTTACCTGGAAAATAGCGGCGCAGTCGGCGACGGTGCGCCCAAACATGGAGACTTGATCCAGCGAAGAAGCGTAGGCAATGACGCCCCAGCGGGAGACACGGCCATAGGTGGGGCGCAACCCGACCAGGTTGCACAGCGCCGCCGGCTGGCGCACGCTGCCGCCCGTGTCTGTGCCCAGGGCGGCGAAAGCCATACGCGCGGCGACGGCGGCGGCGCTGCCGCCGCTGCTGCCGCCAGGGACACGCGTCAAATCCCAGGGGTTGTGCGTGGTGAAATAAGCGGAGTTTTCCGTAGAGGAGCCCATAGCGAACTCGTCCGTATTGGTCTTCCCCATGATAACCGCGCCCGCTTGCTTTAGCTGCTGTACCACAAAGGCATCGTAAGGCGGAATGTAACCAGACAAAATCTGGCTGCCGGCAGTTGTCTCTACCCCTTCGGTACAAATAACGTCCTTCACGGCTACTGGAATGCCTAGCAGGGGCGTATCCTCCCCCTGCTGGCGACGCGCGTCTGCCGCTGCCGCTTGTTCCAACGCCAGCTCATCGGCAATAGTCAGGTAACTTTGTACCTGATTGTCCACAGCCACAATGCGGTCCAGAATGGCTTGCGTAGCCGCCACGCTGGTGGTCTGCCCCTGGCGCAGCGCCTGACGCAGTTCGGTGAGGGAGAGGGAAATCAAATCCATGTAGTAACCAGGAGAACGACCTGAGGCCAGGGCCTCAGCGCAGAGGTTAGAAACGGGCAGAGACAGCGGCTCATTCGTCCAGCACTGCCTGAATCTTAAACTGGTTGGCAGCCTGGTCAGGCGCATTAAAGAGAACGTCGGATAAGGTCATGGACGGTTCCGCCACGTCATCCCGCATGACGTTATGCTGTACCACGGCGTGCGTGGTGGGCGCAATGTCTGCCAGATCCAGTTCGCTAATCTGAGCCACATAATCCAATACATCGGAGAGCTGCCCCTGGTATTGTTTCTTTTCGGCTGCCGTCAACTGCAGCCGCGCCAGGTGTGCAATTTTTTCTACGTCGTCCAGGGTGAGAGTCATAATAAACCTAAACAGGCGAGTGAACCGACGCTTCTTCGCTGGCGTCAGTCTCGGTAAACTGGTCGTAGTAATCTTCTTCACGCCAGAAGTTGTCGGGTGAGGTGAGACGGTCTATGTACAGGACGCCGTCCAGGTGGTCAATTTCGTGCTGGAAAATGCGGGCGCTCCAGCCGTTAATGCGCAGTTTTATTTTCTTGCCATGCCGATCCAGGGCTTTGACGCGCACAGAATCATGCCGCGTGACTTCGCCCACAAAGCCAGGGATGGAAAGACAGCCTTCTACGCCGTCCACGACGGTGCTGGAAGACCATACGATTTCGGGGTTGATGATGACGAATAACTCACGTGACTCTTTGATCTCGTTGCCGGCATCGTCCACTTTTGGCAGCGTCTCAATCACTGCCAGGCGCAGCGAGCGCCCCACTTGCGGCGCCGCCAGGCCCACGCCATGGGCGGCGCGCATCGTTTCAATCATGTCGTCAATGAGGCTTTGCAGTTCGGCATTAAAACGAACCACAGGCTTCGTTTTCTGCCGCAGGATAGGATCAGGTGGCGTTACAATGTCTAAGATAGTCATAGATGGTAATTATACTGGCAAACGTCCAGGCGTGCGCGTGCATTTTGCCTTTGGCAGGGTAAGGAGGCAGCCGCCCTGGCAGATACAAATCAGAACCGCCGCCGCCACAAGCCCGTTTACGCCTGGTCTGGCGTCAGGTCTGGCGAAGCGTCCGGTGAAACGCCCAAAGTCTCGCCCGGTTGATTGGGGCGCGTGCGGTTAGGGATGCGTTGTTGTTCGATGGCTTGTTGGTAAACATCCAGGAGTACGGCATACTCTTTACGCCGCTGTTCCCCCTCCCGCCGCCGCTGCTGCTGCCGGAACTGTTCGCGCCGCTTAAAAATGTCGCTCTGTACCCGGTTTGGGTCAACTACATTCTCAAAGATGATGTTGGCACTGCTGCCGGCAGTTTCAATATGCACAGACCCATACCGGAATATCGTCGCCCAAATGTTGGGGCGGTCGGCTCTGATATTCTGGATTTCGCTAAGCTGCGCCTGCTTGCGTGATTCGCCAAAACCAAAAGGTCGCCGGTCAATGTCAATCACATACCGGTCGGTTACCTGAAAGGTATCATTCCGCCAATCCTCAAAATTCCAGATAAACCAGGCGAAGTTAAGCAATGACACCCCACATAAGCTGGCCCAGACGATGGTGGTCTGCGCCAGCCAGATAGCCGCCATAACAATAACGGCAAAAATGCCAACTGGCATCCATACTTGCCGCAGCAGCACAAAAAAATGCTTGCGGTAGGTGACCACATCCCCTACTTCCAGGCGAGAAGCAAAGGCGCCGCGCATTCGCCGCCAGAGGCTTTTTGGGGGGGCTGGCGGCGCTGGCGTGGGCGCTGCCTCTTCGTCCGTGTCTGCCTCATCAGCCACTTCTCGATACGGCTGCGGCACCTGGAAATGTTTCTCCACGGCAGTCCGCATGGTGGCCTGCTCGCGCCCGGCATCCAGCATCTGTACCTGCTGCCGCACCTCGCCAATGGTCC
>JAGVTM010000524.1 GCA_019136785.1 Chloroflexota bacterium
CTGGCAGAACGGTCTTAGCCCTTTAGAACGCCTATGGCCAGTGCCTTGCACCTTTAACCTTTAGGGCATTTCCGCCTGCCACACCCCAAACAACCCCGACCCATCGCGGCACGCCATCCACCCCTGCGCCGTCTTTTGCCCGGTGAAGCCGCCCACCGCCAGCGCGCGGCATGCCTGGCCCGGATCGTAACTGATAATCAACCGGTTATTGCCCGCCTGGAACCCCCAGGCCCCCGCCGCGCCCGCGTCGTCCGCGAAGCGACCATCCTGGAAAAATGCCAGATGGCGCGCTTCCTGCCCGCCATTAGCCCAGTAAATGGTAAACGACAACTGCATCAGCGGCGACGCTGCTTCATACGCCGCCAGGGCATCAATGCGCCCGTAGCCGTAAGTGTTGTTGGGAATCTGGTCGCCAGGCACGCCGCCGCACGTCTGCGTCGTGGTCAGGGGCACAGCCGTGTCCGCAATCAAGCCTTCCAACTGATCCACCTGCCCGCTCAGGTTGGGATTGGCGGACACCAGCAGCCCCACCAGCCCGGCCACGTGCGGCGCCGCCATGCTGGTGCCGCTGAACACGGCGTAGCCGCCGCCGCGAATGCTGGAGCGCACGCTGCTGCCGGGGGCGGAAATGTCCGGCTTCAGCCGGTTGCTGCCGTCCACCGTCACGGGTCCGCGGCTGCTGTAGCTGGCGATCACGTCGCTGCTGGTGGTGGCTCCGACGCTAAAGGAAGCGTCGTAAATGGCTGCCGGGGTGTTCACCGTGCTGCAGCCCGAACCGCTGTTGCCCGCACTGACCGAGATGAAAATGCCGGCAGCCCGTACACTCTCCACCACCGCCAGCATCACATTCGGGTCTGTGCACCCTTCCGTCGTGGGGCAGCTCCACGAATTGCTGACCACGTCTGGAGCCATGGCCGGGTCCGGGTTCTCTCCGTTCAGGTCGGTGGGCGCAATAAACCACTGGAAACATTCGCTGTACGTCGCCGGCGTGCCCCAACCATCTTCCATGTTACGGCAGCCAATCCAGCGCGCCCCCGGGGCCATGCCGATCTGGTTGCTGCCGCCGTCATCCCCCACCATTGTGCCCATGGTGTGCGTGCCGTGGTTGTTGTCGTCGCAGGGCACGAGCGAGTCAAAACCACACACGTTGCCGGGCGGCGTGTTCGGGTTATTCTCGTGAATAGCGTCATGCCAGTTGTAATTGTGATCCGCGTTCCCGCCCGCGTAACCGCGATACTGGTTCATAATCGCCGGGTGCGTCCACTCATACCCCGTATCCTGCCCGGCAATCACCGCCCCCTGCCCGGTCGTCCCCGCCGCCCACACGTCGGGCGCGCCCACCAGGCTGATGTTCCACTCAATCCCCTGCGGGTTGTTTTGCACCCCTTCCATCGGCTCCACGCCGCCATAGACGCTGGGGTTGGCGGCGATGC
Source organism: Chloroflexota bacterium (assembly GCA_019136785.1). Lineage (GTDB taxonomy): Bacteria > Chloroflexota > Anaerolineae > Promineifilales > Promineifilaceae > JAGVTM01. The sequence continues at coordinate 1,434 of JAGVTM010000524.1, forward strand.
GCGCCACGTCGCTGCGGCTGGCCATGGCTTGCACCGCCTCCAGCCCGCCGCGCACCCAGATCATGTTAGCCACCCAATACGGGCGATACGCCACCCCCGCCAGACCGTCCAGCGCCGCCAGCACGGGCGCCTGCGTCGCCGCCGCCGTCTGCGTCAACTGCTGGTAGACGTAGCGCCCCTTCTCCAGCTTCGTGCCCAACAGCGCCGCCCCGCTCAGGTCAGCCTGCTCCACCAGGAACACCAGGAACTCCGTCTGCCCCTGCGCCCGCAGCTGCTGCGCCCGCAGCTGCTGCGCCGCCTCTTGCAGCACCGCCGCCGCCACCTTGCTTTCCCAATTCGCCGCCGTCGCCGCCGGCGGGCGGAACAGCGACCACAACGCGGCCGCGCCCGCCAACAGCAGCGCCAGCCCCACAAATAAAAAGGACTTTCTAAACATGATACCTCCTAGCGTATCGTAGGGCGGGTTGGCAACCCGCCCATTCCTTCGACGACGGACGGCAGCCGTCCGCGCTCAGGACAGGGCTTCAAAAACAGTCTCACGCGGAGACGCCGACGCCGCCTGGCGGCTGCGCCCCCGCGCGGGGGCGCGAACGCAGAGAAAAAATTCGTTAAATTCGTGTAACTATTCAGCTTCAGGTGGTGCAAGGCACTGGCCGAGCGGTTTTGGCCTGTTGGAACTCCTGTGGCCAGTGCCTTGCATCTGTATAGTTACAATCAGAAAACCTGTCCTGAGCGTCGTTGAAGGATTCGGGCCATTCGTGGCAAAACTTTCAGCCCTGGCTGCATGATCAGCCAGAAATCTGCCTTCCCCGTCATTCTACCATGCCCCCCCCATCAAGGGTAACAAATGCCGCGCTTTCCCCGCCAGCCCCGTAGGGCGGGTTGCTAACCCGCCCATTTCCCAAATTTGACATTAGCAGCCACCAACAATCTGGACTTTTGAGATAACGCTGACGATGACGAAGAGTGGAACATTGCCTGAAGGAGGATGCCCGGCTCCTTACTTGATGATTATTAAGACACTGATAAAATCACTATGAAAAATTTCTAAGAATTGTATCATAGTGATTTATCAGGAAGAAGGGCAGGGTATGGCGCAATTTGTGGATCGGCAAGAAGAGTTGGGTGAATTAAATAATCTTTTGCGTCTGGCGGAGCGCCGTACAGGCGAGTTTATCATTGTCTATGGGCGGCGGCGCATTGGAAAAACAACCCTGCTATTGCATTGGAGCGAGCAAAGCAAGCTCTCTACGCTTTATTGGGTGGCGCGGCGGGAGACAGCCGAGGCCACCCGGCATAGCCTGTCCCGGGCTTTATGGCGCTGGGCCTACCCAGATGCATCAGAGGCGCAGCCGCCGCGATTTGATTCTTGGGAATCCTTGCTGGAACAACTGTCCCGCATGATTGGCGACCAGCCAGTCATCATTATTTTCGATGAGTTTCCCTACGCGGTGGAATCCGATCCTTCTTTGCCCTCTCATCTCCAGGCGGCATGGGATCACCTGCTGAAAGAGAAACCGGTCACGCTGGTTCTGGCCGGCTCGCACATTGGTATGATGGTAGATATGCAGAGTTATCATGCGCCGCTATATGGCCGTTTCACCGGTCAACTGGCCTTAAACCCACTGCCCTTTGCCGCTTTAACGGAGTTTTTTCCGGCTTATTCAGCCGAAGAACGGGTAGCAACCTATGCCGTTCTGGGCGGCGTTGCTGGCTATTGGCAGCGTTTTGATCCCCGCTACAGTCTGATTGACAACATGCGCCATCACCTTTTCCGCAGCATGGGATTTTTCCGCAGTGAGCCAATGGTCTTGATCAGCGACCTGGTGCGAGAAACACGCAACTACGAAGCCGCCCTACGTGCTATCGCCACGGGCCATCACACGCCGGCCGAAATCGCGCAAGTAACGGGCATCAGTTCGCCCAATCTGTCTCCATATCTTAAACGATTGGGGGAGTTAGGCTTTGTGGAAAGACGAATCCCCGCCACCATCCCACTTACCCAGCGAGAGACAACAACGCGCAGCCGTTACCATTTACGAGATCCGTACCTCCGCTTTTATTTTCGCTTTATCGAACCCCACCTGGAACTCATTGAACAAAAGCAGACAAATCTGCTGTGGGAACGTATTCGAGAACAGTTTCGGGCCTTTATTGGCTTGACAACCTGGGAAGAGCTTTGTCGGGAATGGGTTATGGCGCAGGCAAATCGGGGGCGTCTGCCATTTGCCGTAGAACGGGTTGGCAGTCACTGGTCGGCTGATGCCCAGGTTGATGTGGTCGCCATCAACTGGCGAGATAAGGCTATTCTACTGGGCGAGTGTAAGTGGGGTGTGCATCCTGTGTCGCAGCAAACGATTCAGGAGCTGGTAGAGAAATCAGCAAAGGTTGTGCCCGGCGAAGACTGGCAAGTTGTCTACGCTTATTTTGCGCGGGCCGGGTTTAGTGATGCGGCGCGTTCGGAAGCAAAGGCGTTGGGAGGGATTCTGGTAGACCTGGAAAAACTAGACCAGGATTTGCGCCAGGCACTACTTCAAGCAGGCAATACCTCATGGGCAAACTGACAGTTTGCCCTACGCCGCCAGGCGCAGCGCCAGCAGCAGCACCAGCGCCAGCGCCGCCAGTCCCAAGCCAAACAGCGCCAGGCTGGCGGTCAGCGCCCTGGCTTTGAACTGGCGCATGGCGGTGAACGCCTGCCGCTGCTGCGCCGGCAAATCAGGCGCCGCCGCATACCGCCGCGGCCAGACGACGACCAGCGCCGCCGCCAGCCCGCCCAACAAGAGCAGCACGCCCGCGCCCCCCGCCAGCCGCACCGCCCGCGCCGCCAGGTAAGCGGGCAGCGGGTCTTCCGCCAGCGCCAGCACCGCCAGCAGGCTGCCCAACAGCGTCGTACACAGCGTGATAATCTGCCGCGCCGCCGTTTCCAGGTTGTCCAGAGAACCCAACGCCTGCGCCGCCCACCATTCGCGCAGCGCCTTGTCTTCTGTCGTTTCTGGCGTGGCGCTAAAGATTTTGCCGGAGCCGGCTGCGTCGCTCATGATAGCCACCTCTGGGGTACTTCCACGATCCGGTACTTGTGGCAAACGGGGCACTCCACGCGCACTTTAGCGCTCTCTTCGCCGCGGTAAATCAGTTGTGCGTCCCGACCGACCTGCGCCAAATCCACCTGCCACACGCGCCCACATTCGCTGCATTGCACGTCAACCAACCGTTGTTCTGGTTTCATTTTTTCCTTATGCCTCTCAGACTGGAGCAGTCTTTGAGACTGCTCCATTCTCTAAACACCTTCCGAAGGGGGAGGAATCCCTACCGCGCTGCCCGCAACAGTTGGTAGGGATTCCTCAGGCTATCGCCTTCGGAATGACAAATCTGGGCGTATGCCATACGCCCCTACAGATTCGTGGCGCAATTTGCTAAATTGCGCGGACAAACTAACAGTTTGTCCTACAGATCTCCGCGTCCTCCGCGTGAGGTTATCTGCAAAGGATGGGCGGGTTGCCAACCCGCCCTATGGTTCCTGGGCAGCCGCTTCGATTTGGGCCACCCATTCGGCGTAGGCGGCGGGGACGGGGGGCCAGGCGGCGGGCCCGGCAGGTTGGGCCGGGCGGCGCAGGCGATGGGCGGCGGCGCGCAAGAAATCGGCTAACGCCTGTCGCCCTAAGCCCATCTCTTCGTCGGCGGCCACCTGCGCCGCCACCGACTCAATTTCGCCCGCCGCCTGCGCCGCGGCGGCGGCGTCCAGGTCGCCGCGCAGGAAGTTGACGACGATCTCGCCTGCCTGCTGCAAGAGGGATTGCGTTACCAACTGGCGGCGCAGAGCGGCCTGTTCGGCGGGAGGCATTTGTTCTGGCTGGCGGGCAAAGGCGGCTAATTGGGCAGCTTGTTCGGGCGTTAATTCAGCTTCGTTGGCGGCGTCGGCGGGCGATTGCGCCAGCGCCGCCTGCGCCTGCGTCAACGCGGCGCGGTCGCTTTCCAGGTCGGGGTGCCCGGTGCGCTCATCCAGGGACACGACCTCTTGCAGGCACGCCACCGCTGCCCCATGCTGCCCCGCCTGGCTATGATACCCTGCCAGGTTGTAAAGCAGCACGCTGAGCTGCACCCAGGCTTCCTGGGCGTTGGTCTCCTCTGCCAGGCGGCGGGCGTGGTGGATGGCTGCCTGTTGGTGGGCAATGGCGTTGGGCAGCAGCCCGCGCGCTGCGGATGCCCGCGCCTGATTTAGCGCCGCCCGCATCTGGTTTGCCACAGCCATCAGTGCTTCTTCTTCACCCCCATTCTGCGCTGTTTTATTGTCATCCAACGAAGCTAACATCTCCTCAACCTGTGCGGCAATATGCTGTTGTCCTAATTGTAGGTGCAGGTCTCTGGCCAATAAGAAGCGCTTTCTAGCTGTTTCTAAATCCCCTCTGGCTTCGGCAACCTGGCCCAGTTTTCCCGTGTTAAAAGCGATCTGTTCCAGATCGCCCAGGCGCTGCGCCAACGCCAACGCCTCCTGCACCAACTGCTCCGCTTTTTCCCAATCTTTATTTCGCATATACAAATTGGCAAGCCCAGACAGCGAGGCGGCCTTGCCCTGGATGTCGCCGATTTGCTCCAAATACTGCAACGATTCGGTGTACAGCGCCAGGGCGCGCTCCAGGTCGCCGCGGGTGAGGAACACCTGCGCCAT
>JAGVTM010000581.1 GCA_019136785.1 Chloroflexota bacterium
AATCTGGACGACGTGCTGCTGCCTATTGTGGATCGGATCAGCCCGATCATTATTTATGCGATTGGGGCCATCGTGCTGCTGCAATACCTGGGACTGAACCTGAAAGCTATACTATTGGCTATTGGGGGAACGTCGTTTATCCTGGCATTTGCCTTGCAGGATATTCTTTCCAACATCTTTTCCGGTATTTCCCTGGTGGTAGATACGCCGTTTGGCTACCATGATTTGATTGTACTCTCTGACAAGAAAGTGTGCGAAGTCAGGCGTATCGGTTTGCGGGTGACGGAATTGTATGACGTTGACAGCCATTCCATCATCTACATGCCAAACAGCCGCCTGGCAAATGAGCAACTGGTCAACATGACGCGACCGTCGCCGGACCTGATTCATACCATTGAGATCAGCGTGAGTAAGGATGCCGATCCGGAGGTAGTCAAAACAACGCTCTATGCGGTGGCTAACGGGCATCCAGACGTGCTCGGCAAAATAGCGCGCAAATTGCGGCATTTGGATGCCTTCCGTTCATTGGAGTCGGGCGAGCAAAAGCGCGACAATGGCCGGGCGCGGTTGGAACAAGAGCAGGAAGTAGACAAAGTTTTGGTGGCGTTGTCAGGCCAATTAGACGGGTTGGCGCAATCCATCAAGCGCCTGGAGAAAAATGGCTGGAAGCCAGCAGAATTGCGGGAATTGGCGCAGGAGTTTGAACCAATCATGGCGATGGTGGGCATTGAGGACGACCCAGAAGCCAAAGAAAGCCGGAAGAAGAAGGGGAAAAGGTGTCGTTATGCCGGCAACGACGACTCGCTCATCGCTCAGGTGTGCGCCTGGATCAACATCTGGTTAGGCGATCCCGACCTCGTAGGGACTGATACCAGTTACCGCCTGGAACCAGAAGTGCTGTGGACGGAGGAGTTTGACAAAGCAAACGGCGACCGGCAGTTGTTGGTTTCGGGTTGGGGACGGCGGCTGCAACTGCTCATCAAGCACATCACGAACCTGCGGCAAAAGATAGCCGATCCCCGGGGCGTTGAGCAAAGACTGGACGACAAAGTACAGGATTTCGCCAACTGGCTGCGCGAACATTTCAAGGAACCGTCTCCTACGTGGAAACAACCAGATGTCAATTTCCTGGGGTGGGATGATCGGGGGCAGCGGTTCGATCTGGAAATTTTTATTGACGACATTTTGCTGGAGCACTTCGAGCGGCGAGAGCGGGTGGAACGGGAGTTGTTTGCCGAGATCAGCCGCACGTTCGGCGAAATGGGAATCGAAATTGCCTTTCCAGCGCAAATGTTGTGGGTCAAGTCGCTGCCCGGTTCTGAGACGGCGCAAGGGCTGTAGGAGGGAAAGTCAGGAAGAGAATAATTAATTGGTGAATGGTTAATGGGGAGTCGGCAGGGATGCCGGCGGTACGGGGGGGGAATGGGAATCAGGATTTCGCGGATTTCGCGGAGGAGAAGGAGGGAGGGAATAATTAATTGGTGAATTGGTGAATTGGTGAATGGTTAATGGGGGGGAGCCGGGAGGGGGGTGACAGTACGGGGGATGAGGGAAAACAGGAGGAGGATCAGCCAGGATAGGAGGCTGAGCCAGCGACCGAGCAGGTAGGTGGCGGGGCGGAAGTGGAGGGTGATTTGGTGGTCGCCGGGGGGGAAGAGGAGGGCGCGGAACATGGCGTTGGCGGTGAGGATGGGGGTTTCTTGACCGTCTATGGCGGCGGTCCAGCCGGGGTAGGCGGCGTCGCTGAGGATGAGGAGGGCGGGGGCGGACGTTGCCACCTGGATGACGACGCGCTCTGGTTCGTAGGCGGTGATGGTCGCCGCGCCGATGGCTGCGCCGTTGGCGGGGGCAGGCGAGGGAAAGCCGGGCGGGGGCGCGCCCACTAATACCGCCTGCCGGCGCGGCGAAAAGGCGGGGGATTGCATGGCGGCGACGGCGGCGGGGATGTTGGGCTGCCACTGCCAATCGCTGACGAGAAAAGCGCGGGGCAGCACGTCCAGTTTTTCGTAGATTTTGACGTCGCCGGAGTAGATGAGGCGGAAGGGGGCGGGAACCAGGCTGTGAAAGGTTTCGTCCTGGGGGTTGACCAGGGTGAGGGCGGCAACGCGCCAGGGTTCGTCTGCAACAGCGACGAGGGTAATGGACACAACCTGGGTGGGCGTCTGCCAGTTTACGCGCCACAGCCCATCGCTCACCGGCTGCGGTGGGGCAGATAACTGTCGCCCGTCCGCCAAAGCGACAGAGACGACGCCGCTGCCGCTTTCCGCCAGCAGCCAGAGTTCGGCGGCGGGGAAGTCGGGCAGGTGGGGTACGGTCAGGGGGGCGTCTGGCGCGACGGCGCGGGGGTGCTGCATGTCAAAAAAGACCCCCTGCCGCCATTCGTCGCCCACTTTGTCGGTGATGACGTAGCGCGCCTGGAAAATGTCCAGCCAGGCGGCGGGGGGAATAGCAGCCAGGCGTTCGCGCAGGCGGCCATCAGCGGCAGTTTCGCCTGCCGGCAGGATACCCTTCACAGTCTCACTATACGAAGCGAGCGGCAGCACGCCGCCATCAAAGCCATCTACCGCCGCCAGGTCAAAGAGCAGGGAAAGATTGGGGGCCAGGATTTCTTGCTGCTTGGCAGCGATAGTGTAGTCGTAGCGGGCGGATGCCGGCAACTGATCGCCATAAATCGTATCCAGTTCCGCCTGGTCGCCCAGGTCAAAGAAGATGTGGGAGAGGCTGAGGAAACGGTCGGGCGGCGCGGGACAGGCGGCGGGCGTGGTTGGGCAGGGAGACAAGGCTTGCAAGCGAGCAACCGGCGGGCGGCGGTCGAAAACGGCAGCAGGGGCGGTGAGGTTGTTATAGGGTTGGCTGCGCGACGACAGGTAAAGGGCAGCCAGCAGCAGCGACAGCAGCGCAGCCAGCCAGCGGCGGGTGGGGAATCGCTGCGCCAACCACAGCAGGAGAGCGGCTAACGTTAACTCCAGCAGCCAGCCCATCCAGGTGAGCGGCGCAGGCGTTTCGGGCGGCGCTTCGGGGCCGATGGGAAGCCAGCGGGATAGCACGACCGAAAGCGCCCCCCACCCCATCAACAGCAGCAGCGACGCGCTGCCCATCCACCACCAGCGGCGGGCAATGGGGCGGGCGTCCGCCAGCAACTGCCAGGTCTGCCCGGCCAACAGGGCGGCTGCCAGAGCCGCCCAGACGAGCCAGCGGGCAGGCACGCGGAACAGGTTGAATCCGGGGAGACGAGCCAGCGCCCAATAAAGGGGCGTGAACTGGCCCAACGCCAGCAAGGCGGCGAGCAAGAGCAGCCAGACCAGGGGGATGGTCTGGGGGTGGGCGGCGCGGTTTTGCCAGCTCCAGCCGATGGCGACGATAACGAGCAGCCAGACGGTGAGAGGCAGGAAGGCGGTGTATTCGGTAAAGAGGGATTGACCGTATGCCGGCAGCAGCGAACGCGCCAGCAGCAGTGGATGCCAGGAAAAGGAGATGACTTCGGCAAAGGGCAGCCCCCCCTGGCGGCTGGAAAGGCGGGCCAGTTCCAGGGTGGGCAACAACTGTACGGCTGCCAGCAGCAGGGCAAACAAAGCCCCTGGCAGCAGCGCCAACAATGCCTGCTGCGTCTGACGGCGATCGTTCCACAGCCAGCGCCCGACCAGCCACAAGCCGAGGCCGACGCCGGTGATGAAGGCGGTCTGGGTGTGCCCGGCTAACAGTTGCAGGGCAAAGAGAGCGGCTACAGCCAGCGCCCGCCGCCAGCCTGACCAGCGGGGCGACGGGGTCAGGGCGACCAGGAACCAGGGCAGCCAGGCCAGCCCTTGCAGTTGGTTGACGTGTTCCACCTGGGCCGTCAGGTAGCCGCCGAGGGCAAATAGAACGGCGGACAGCCAGGCGGCAAGGGGGGAGAGATGCAGCAGGCGGCGGGCGGCGAGGTAGACGCCGATGCCGGCAATACCCAAATGCAGCACAATGGCGGCGCTGACGGCGTAGGGGGTGGGCAGCAGCCACCAGAGGGGCCAGTTCAGTGGGTAAAAGAAACCCGCCTGACTGTTCGCCAGGAAGGGCGCGCCCATGAAAAGATAGGGGTTCCACAAGGGCACGCGCCCGGCGCGCAGGGCAGCGGCGGCGGCGCGCCAGTAGGGGTAGAAGTAAAGGAAAACGTCCCCGCGCGCCAGGATTAGATTACTCAAAGCCAGCTTGTGGAAGAAGAGCAGCAGCAAGCCAACGCCCGCCAGGAGGGCCAGTGCGTGTCGTTTCATGGGGTGGCGATACGGTAGAGGGTGATGCCGGCAACGTCACCGGTCAGTTGGGTCTGCAACACGGGTTCCAGACTAAAGCCGGCGGCTTGCACAGCACGCTGCACGGGCAGGGCGGCAGGGTCAGGGGGCAGCGCCAGGTAGCGCGCGCCGGGCTGCCGCGCAAAAACCTGAAGATCGGCTACCAGGGCGTCTGGATGGGGGAACCAACTGACATAAACGCCTGTATCCAGGAAGTAGTAGCGCCACTGCCAGCTATACCAATGGTCGTAAAGAACCGTGCCATAGGGAGCATCCGCCAGGTAAGCGGCGACCTGGGCGGCGCCGCCGTCGGCAGTGGGCGAACTGCCGGCAGGATATTCTCCCTGGCGGGCGGCGAGGGCTGCCGGCAACTGCGCCAGGCACAGCCCGACCAGCAGCACAGGCAGCAGCCGCCTCAGGCGCGGCGGCGGCACAACCAGGGGCAGGACCGACCACACCCGCGTCGTCAGACGGGCCACAATTAGAGCCAGCAGGGGTAAGACCAGTAGCAAATAGCGGGCCGTCACATGCCCGGCGACAAACCAGATCAGCAAGAAATGGGCGATAAAATAGACGACAAACAATTGATCCAGGGCGGTGGGCCAATCTTCTTGCTGCACCAACCAGGCCAGAAAGACGGGCAGCAGCAGCGCCAGAAAGAAGGCGGGCGTGCCCAGGGCTGCGCCCCACAGGGGACCCCACTCGCTCAGGCGGGGCCATAGTTCCCACGACCAGATGAGGCGCAAGCCGCCGTAGCGGGCAAACTGCACCTGCCAGACGGGGGGGCCGCCGTAAGCCAGGCTCCAGGCTCCAAAAAGGAGGGCCGGCGGCAGCAGCCCTGACAGCCACCGCCGCCACTGCCGCCAGCGCCAGCCAAAGAGCCAGCCCTGACCCAGCAGCAGCGGCAGGTAAAGGACAGCCTGAATTTTGGTGAGCAGCGCCAGGCCATATAGAAAGCCGGCAAGCAGCGGGCGACCACGCCCGCCGGCGACCTGCGCCCACAAAGCCGCCAGCAGCAGGACAACCAGCAGGGGGTCGAGGAAAGCGGTGGCGCTGGATTGGATAGCCAGGGGGGAAAAGACCAGGACGATGCCGGCAACGCGCACGGTCAGCTCATCCTGATAGAGATGCCAGAGCCATTGAGCCAGCAGGGGCAGCAGCAGAAGGGAAGCCAGGAAATTGGGCAGGCGGGCGGCGTAGGTCACAGCGCCCAGTAGGGGATAGAAAGCCGCCTGGAGGTACAACGCCAGGGGCGGTTCGTCTATTAACTGCGTTTGCAGCAGGGGGTCGCGCCAGACGGCAATCAGGCGCGCCCAACCGGCAAACAGGGCTTCATCGGGGTGGAACGTGTTGGCAAACAGGCCCGGCAGCCGCCAGAGGAAAGCCAGCAGGGTGAGGGCGATTATCCAGTGTTGGGTCTGTCGAGGAAGGGGGGCGGGGGAAGGGTGGACGGGCATGGGTGGGGAGGGGGAGGGAATAATTAATTGTGAATTGTGAATTGGTGAATTGCTAATGGGGCGCGCCTGGGTGGTAACACCCCAATAAATCGTGGTGATCTCCTTAACCGCCTAACGGCCCCGCAAAGCGAGCGTGGACGCATCGTCCGGCGCGGACGCATCGTCCGGCGGCGTCGGCGACGGGCAATTTTGGGCGCGTCTGCGCCCAAAATTGCCCACTACGATTAAGTGCAGCGCTACCGCCTGGGTAAAGGCGGGCGGGTTTGGGGGGATTATAGCATGGAAGGGAGGTGGGAGGTATGAGGTAGGAGGTAGGAGGTAGGAGGTAGGAGGTAGGAGGTAGGAGGTATGAGGTAGGAGGGGCGGGGGGGCGT
>JAGVTM010000032.1 GCA_019136785.1 Chloroflexota bacterium
TTGAGAATAGCGACAAGCTTACCCTTAAGGGATTCAATTGGTAAGGTTCAGAAAAATGAAATTTTTGGGTCGTTTTTTACGATTCGGCCACTTGTTGCACAACCGTTACGCTAATGAGGCGGTAATTGGGATTTCGCGGGGTCTGCCCCGTATGTGGGTTTGGAGTGGAGGCTTCAGCCTGTTTTTGCGGACATGTTCCGGCTAAAGCCTCGACTCCCCGCGAATTCCTGGAGAACCACCGAGAAGTTTCCCGAGAAGTTGAACTTTTGGGAAGGGATGGAGATACCCGCTGGGGCTGCGGGAATATCCATCTGGGCTACGACAATGCCCATCTGGGCTACGACAATGCCCATCTGGGCTGCCACGATGCCCATCTGGGCTGCCACGATGCCCATCTGGGCTGCCACGACGCCCATCTGGGCTACCACGACGCCCATCTGGGCTGCCACGACGCCTATCTGGGCTGCCACGACGCCCATCTGGGCTGCCACGACGCCTATCTGGGCTGCCACGATGCTCATCTGGGCTGCCACGACGCCTATCTAGGCTGCCACGATGCCCATCTGGGCTGCCACGACGCCTATCTGGGCTGCCACGACGCCCATCTGGGCTGCCACGACGCCTATCTGGGCTGCCACGACGCCCATCTGGGCTGCCACAATGCCTATATTTTTCCAGATGCGTACAGAGGTAGCTGGACGCGGTTCTGTCGGGGTGAGTTTCGCAAAAGATTGTTTGGATTAGATTGGTTCAATCTTCCAGATTGAACCAATCTATCCGAAGGGGGAAAACGTCGAAGGGGAGGCGGAATGACAAATGGCGCAGGCGGGAAAAGTGGTGGAAATGCCTCAGGCTGCTGTATACTGGAAAAAACAAGACAAAAAAATGCCCTGCCCCCATGACTCGCCTGATCCTGTTCAACAAACCTTACCTGGTGCTGTGCCAGTTCACTGATCGCCAGGGCCGCCCCACCCTGGCAGACTACATCCCCATCCCCAACGTCTACCCCGCCGGGCGACTGGACTATGACAGCGAGGGATTGGTGTTGCTCACCGACTCCGGCAGCTTGCAGCGCCAGATCAGCGACCCGCGCTTCAAGCTGCCCAAAACGTATTGGGCGCAGGTAGAAAACATCCCCGACGACGACGCCCTGACCCGCCTGGCGCGCGGCGTAGACCTGCGCGACGGGCGCACCCGCCCCGCCCACGTCGCCCGCCTGGAGCCGCCCGCCCTCTGGCTCCGCACACCCCCCATCCGCGAGCGGCGCAGCATCCCTACCTGCTGGCTTGCCCTGACCATCAGCGAAGGGCGCAACCGCCAGGTGCGGCGCATGACGGCAGCCATCGGACACCCCACCCTGCGCCTGATCCGCTGGGCCATTGGTCCCTGGGAGTTGGGCAATTTACAGCCAGGCGATTGGCAAGAGGTAGACGCAGCGACATTTCAGAGGGGGGGAAAATAGTTAATGGGTGAATTCCTGAATTCGTGAACGGCTAACGCCCCCATTCCCACTTTCCGCCCCGTTTTCCGTTATCTGTTGCCTGTTGTCTGTTTTCCGTTATCTGTTGCCTGTTGCCTGTTTTCTGTTATCTATTGCCTGCTGTCTGTTCACAAACGCCACAATCCGCTCCGCCCCTTCCGCCCAGGTAGGGAACTGCTGCCAGCGGGCGCGGGCAGCGCGGCTGAGGGGTCGCAAGGCGGCGGGATCGTCCAGCAGGCGGCGCAGCAATCGCGCCAGCGCCGCCACATCGTCTGGCGGCAGCAAGTATCCTTCCTGCCCATGCCGCACAATTTCGCCCGCTGCCCCGGCAGTGGAAGCAATGACGGGCAGCCCCGCCGCCAGCGCCTCCAGGTAAACCATGCCAAACCCTTCATACTGCGACACCATCACAAATAAGTCGCTGGCTGCCAGATAGGGAGCAAGCTGGTCGTTGGGCACTGCCCCACACAGCGTCACGCGCTCCGTCAGGTCATGACGCTTTATGAAAACGCGCAAATCCGCCACGTAAGCGGGTTCCAGGGTCAGGCTGCCAATCACCGTCAGCCGCCAGTTGCCGCGCGGCAGTTGCGCCAACGCCGCCAGCAGCGTGTGCAGCCCTTTGCGCCGCACCACATTCCCCACCGAAATAAGCCGCAGCGGTTGCTCATCTGTGCGCGCTGCCCGCGGCAAGGGGGAGAGATGATTCCGCCCCGGATAAACGACCACCCCTGGCGGCTGCCTGCCCAGCATCCCTTCCACCAGGCGGCGCGTGTCCTGGCTGTTATAGATAAAGCCGTCCACCGTCTGCCAGTAGCGGCGTTCCAGCCAGCCATAGAGGAAATTTTGCCAGGCAGGTCGCCGTTCGCCGGCTTTCACCAGATGTACCAGGGAAAGAATGGGATAGGCCACGCGCCGCAGCAGCAGCGGATTCAACCACAGCAGCGACGGGTGGTTAAGCTCGTCTTGAATGAGTACGTCCAGCGCCGCCGTCTGCAAACGACGGAAAAACGTATGGTTGAAATTATCGGCGAGATGGCGGGCATAGTTCCGCCAGGGCAGCGAAAAGAGGACGACTTCGTGCCCGCTGGCGCGCCAGGCTTCCACCATCAGGCGGTCGTAGAGATAGCCGCCTGTCAGAGTGTCCAGCGAACCGTAAATCACCAGCCCAATACGCAAGTTAGCCAAACCATTAGACTGGAGCAGTCTCGTAGACTGCGCCAGTCTCTATGGGCAGGGTGTAGCTGGCCCAGGCGATGTCGTTTTCCCACAGTATGATGGTGATGGTAGAAAGGTTAGACGCAGTGATACGGGAAGCCAGGGCGTGGCAAAGGATGCGGCTGAAATGTTCGATGCTGGGGTTGATGGGAACGCCATCGGGGTGAAAAGGGGGTAAATCGTTCAGGAGTTGGTCGCGGTAAGCGGCGACGATGGCTTCCAGGTGGGTTTCAATCGCCACAATGTCTACCAGGTAGCCATGCTGGTCGAGCTCACGACCGCTCAATTGCAGTTCCAGCACGTAATGATGGGAGTGCGGGTCATTTTCCGCGCCCCAATCGCCGCCAATTAAGAAGTGCCGGGCGATAAAATCGCGTCTAACGGCTAGCGTGTACATAAAATGCCTCGTGAAGTAGAGCCTATAGGAAGAGGGAAAACCCCCTTCCCCCTTCCCTGGAAGGATTAACTTTCATAGGTCACTCATACGTTAACACGACCTGGAGGGCTGCGCCAGGGTTTTGGTCGAGCAACTGGTACGCCTGCGGCGCGTCGGGCAGGGGGAAACGGTGAGTGATCAGGCTGCCAGCAGGCTGCAGCTCCGCCAACAGTTTCCAGGCCACGTCCAGCCGTCGCGCCTTGCTCCAGCGAGCCAGCCAGGAGGGGGCCAGGTTGCTGACCTGACTGCTGATCAGGCGCTGGTGACGGCGATGAAACGCGCCGCCCAGATGCAGCGCCGCGGGTTTTTGCCCATACCAGGAGCCAACGACAATACGCCCGCCAAAACCGACGGCAGCGATAGCCTGATCGAGCGCAACAGGGTTGCCAGAAAGCTCGTAGCCGAGGTCGGCTCCCGCTGCCCCTAACAACATCTGCCAGCCATTCACGTCTGCCGGGGCAAAGCTGTGGGTCGCGCCTAGCGCCTGCGACTTCTGCCGTCGCAGCGGATAAGCGTCTACGGTGCAAAGGGCAGCCAATGGATAGCGCGCCAGCAGCGCCGTGACCAGAAGGCCCATGACGCCCTGCCCCCAAATGATGGCTTGCTCGCCAATAACCGGTTGACTATCCATGAGCAGGCTAACGGCGGTTTCCACAAAGGGAAGAAAAACCGCGTCGGCGGCGGTTATGTGGGCGGGAATCTCGATCAGCTGGTCTGCGGGCAGCGCAAAACGGCTCTGGTGGGGAACGAAAGCGAATACCTGTCGCCCTATCCAACGCCCGTCCACGCCCGCGCCCAGAGCGGTCACCTCTCCCACGGCGGCGTAGCCATAGGGGGTGGGATAGCGAAAGGGGTGGGACATGCCGGCAATCTCCGCATCCAGAGGGATATCTGCCGGCATCTCCCCGCGATAAGCCAACATCTCCGTACCTGCGCTGATAGCCGAGAGCAGCGTGCGCACCAACACCTGCCCCGCCGCTAACGGCGGCAGCGGCTCCTGGCGCACGGTGACCTGGTAAGGCGCCGTAAAATACAAAACCTGTCGCGTTTCGCTCATTTCTACTGGCTGCCAGACGGTGGGGCAGCAAAGGGAGCCAGGATGGGGCGTCCATCCTGCGTCAGCGGCGTGTCGTCGCCGTCGGGATAGTCAAAGGAGTCCGGCGGGTCTTCGTCGCGGTAGAGGGCAGCGTACAGAGTGGGGGTGATTTGGGCGGCGTCTACGGGCACTGCCACATCCCAGAAAATGCCGGCAGGCAATTGCACCCGCCCAATAATCGCGCCCGGCTGCCCATCCACTTCCGCCTGCACCACCAGCCAGGTGGTAATGCTGGCGGCGACCATCGGCACAATCACCGTATCCGTCACCACCTGATCTTGCGTGAGCAGGTAACTGCCTTGATCCACGCGAAAGGAGAAGAGCGGCAGCCGCCCATCCGGGTCAGCCACAGGCGGATCAGCGGCCGGGAAATCAAACACGCCCGGCTGCTCTATGTCTGTGTGCAGGCGGATGTGCAAAATGGCGGTGACGGCATTGGCGGGAACGGGCACAGCCACGCGCTGGTTCAAACCATCCGCCAGTGGCGCAAAGCCAATGATATTCCCCGGCTGGTCGTTGGCATTGGTGTACACTACCGCCCAGCCGGGCCCATTGCTGATGACGCGCTCGATCACAATCTGATCGTTGATCACGGGCTGGTCAAATATGTACACATCTAGCGGCAGCGCCACGCGAAAGCGGGCGGTCACGGGCTGGTCGCCTACCAGGACAGGGGGATCGTCTGGCTGGAAGCGGGTGAGTGTGCCGGCATCTTCATGCAGCGTCACCAACAAATCAGGGACAGCCTGCCGCCAATCTATGCGCACCGCCACGTCCTGGTGATAACCGGTGGGCACAGGCGTAAATCCAAGCAGTTGCCCATCTGCGCCAGAAACAGCCACAAACCCGGGCGCAGCCGCCGTCACTTCGTCTATGCGCACCCAACCATCCGCGGCCACCTGCTGATCGCTGACCACGATACCCGGCAGCGTGGCGGTCACGGTTACGGCAAACAGGTTCGTCACCATTTCACCCTGATAGGTCAAGGGTGGATCGGTCTGCGGATCGAAAACGCCCAGCGGTTCGGCGTCGGCGTAGAGCGCTGCCGTGATTTGTTCAGGGGCGGTCAATGGATCAATGGTCAGGGTGACAGCGTTGCTGCTGCCGGCCGTTAACAACTGATAAGCCAGTACGGGGCCGTCGCGGCTGCTGCCGGCATGTAGCGCCAGCCAGCCGCCGTCAGGGATAAAGACGGAGGCAATGACAATGCGACCATCATCCCCGACTTCTTGCGCGCCCGCGCGGATCAGCGGTTGTGGCTCCAGAGTGGCGGTGGGGATGGGCGTAGGCGACAGGGTGGCTGTCGCCAACTGCGCCGGCCCGGCGGTAGCCGTGGCTGTGGCGGCAGATGGGGTGATGGTGGGGGATGGCTGTTCGCGGCGACATGCCGGCAGCAGCAAAATGAACAAAACGAAGCTCAGAAATCGTAAAAAACGCAAATCAACTCCTTGCCTGATCAGTGAGACGGGGCTAACGGGCAACAGCGCCAACACAAAATGCTAACGCGCCTGCCACCACATGGCGGCGCCGTCGCTGATCAGTTCAATGCTGCCCAGTTCGTCGGTGCGCAGCACGGACGCGCCCATGTCCGCCAGGCGGCGCAGCACGTCGGGCTGGGGATCGCCAGAACGGTTGTCGCTGCCCACCGAAATGATGGCAATCTGCGGCTGTACGGCATTTAAGAAGCCTGTCGAAGTGGCATTCCTGCCGCCCTGCCGCCCGATTTGCTGCACCAATGCCGGCAGCGCCTGGGCTGAAGCCGCCATGTTTTGTTCCGCTTCCACGCCCGCCGCGCCTGCCAGCATCACGCTTAAATTGCCGTAAACCAGACGCAGCGCCACGGTCTGGTCGCCAG
>JAGVTM010000570.1 GCA_019136785.1 Chloroflexota bacterium
ACAGCTACGACAAAGGCTCGGACCGGTATGTGGTATCGCATACGACTGCCGTGTCACCGCCGCAGTTGGTAATTATTGCCGGCAAGAACCGGGACCAACTGGCTTACCAGACGCGGGAGCGGGTGTTGGGCATTCCGGCGGCGTGGATGTCGCCCGGCGAAGATGCGTCGTTTACGTCGTTTGATGGGCTGCGGGTTTCGGCGCGGTTGTATATGCCGGCAGCCGCCCTGGGCTACGAAGGAGCGCGCCCGCTGGTGTATTACATTCATGGGGGCCCGCAGAGCCAGGAACACCCGGATTTCGCCTGGTTTTCTATGCCGCTGATCCAGTTCTTGACGTTGAAAGGGTTTGCTGTGTTTGTGCCCAACGTGCGCGGCAGCACGGGGTATGGGTATGCGTACATGAACAAAGTGGTGCGGGATTGGGGCGGTCAGGATCGGTTGGATCACGTGCACGCCATGACCCAGGTTTTACCGCAGGACGAGCGTATTGATACCAGCCGCGCGGGCGTGGTGGGCCGTTCTTACGGCGGCTTTATGACGTTGACGCAAGCCGGGCGGCATCCCGAATTGTGGTCGGCGGCAGTGGATATGTTTGGGCCTTACAATATGCTGACGTTTGCCGACCGCGTGCCGGAAAGCTGGAAGCCGTACATTGCTATGTTGGTGGGCGATCCGGTGACGGAGTCGGAGTTTATGAAGGAGCGTTCCCCCAGCACGTACATCCACCAGATTGAGTGCCCGCTGCTGGTGATTCAGGGCAAGAATGACCCGCGCGTGTGGGAACAGGAGTCGCGGGAGTTGGTGGAAGAACTGCGGGGCATGGGTAAGCAGGTGGATTATCTGATGTTTGAGGATGAAGGGCACGACGTGCTCAAGTTTGATAACCGCGTACGCTGTTATAATGCCATAACGGAGTTCTTCACGGCACACTTGCGCCCGTAGCCCGTAATTTTAGAATTCACGGCGAAGATGCAAAGGGGTAACACCTCAGTAGACTTTGGCGAACTCTTTAACCGCATCCCGACCCGACAAGACAGGCGAAGAATATCGGCGCCGGGCAATTTTGGGCGCGTCTGCGCCCAAAATTGCCCATAAAAATGGGTGTCAGCCCCACCGCGGGCGGGGCTGACACCCACCACGATACGCGATGATCAATCCGTTCTACCACCTTGTTGGTGGTTTGTGTCGCTGCTGCCGGCATTTTCCCCTTGGGAGTCAGCGTTTGCCAGGCGTTTGCCCAATTGGGCGAGGGTCTGGCTGAGCCAGTGTAGGGTGCGGCGGGCGGCGGCGGAGGCGGTTTGTTTGACGTCGTCGCTGGTGAGTTTTGCCGGCATTTCGGCGGCTTCGCGTTTAATTTCGGCGGTAACCCGTTCGGCGACGGCGGCGGTGACTTTGCTGGTTTGGGCGGCAGCTTTTTGACCGGTCCATTTGAGCCCGGCGCTGACGGCGGGGCGTCCTTTTTCCTGCCAGGTCTGGCGGGCGGCAGCGGCGGCTTGATCGCCTAGCTGGCGGGTGGCGTCTGCCAGGCGGTCGCCGAGGACGTTCAGGCGCGTTTTTTCTGCGGGGGTAGCTGCCGGCGGGCCGGCGGGTTCTTCATCGGGTAGTTCAATCTTCAAATACACTTTATCGTCGCTCATGTTTTGTCCGTGCTGTTTGGGGGAGTGACCAGGGCGCAGGCGATACGCGCTTATTGAGGTTTGAGAAAATAGTTCGGTAAACGGGGGGTGGGGACCCTCCCATCCCCCGGAGGGGACTTTTCGGAGAGGGCCAAGGGCGCGCAGCGCCCCTCGCCCTCCATCTATACGCAGCCGGGCGGTTCGCGTTGCAGCGTTGGCGGCGACAGCCGCAGCGCTAGGCTTCTTCTAGTAGGGAAGCGTTGGCCAGGGCGATGCGATATGGGTACAGTTCGGCGCGCATGACGCGCTGCTGCACAGCGGGGTCGTTGGCCACAATTGCCTGCGCCTCCTCTTCTGAGGCTGCCAGGAAGATGATGATGCCAAAGCTGCTGTAGTCGCTGTTTTGCGTGCGCCCAGCCAGGAGGAGCACGTCTTGCTGTTGCAGGCGCTGCAAGTAGGCGAAATGGCCGGCGACGGCTTGCTGTTCGGCGGGCGTTGGGCTTTCTGTCAGCATGGCGGGACGGGTGGGTTGGATGCGGTAGAGGAATTGGGATAGCGTGCTCATGAAGTTCTTCCTTGCTTTGGACATGAATGGATGGGCCGGCTGCTTTGCTGCCGGCGCCCACCCTCCCCAGGATACACCATTCTCCGCCATACGGGCACCCCTGTTACATTCTTGTAAGGAATAAACAACGTTTTCGTAAGGGCGCGTGGGGATAATGACCGGTCAATGAAAAAAGAGGGTTTTACCGCTAAGACGCGAAGAACGCGAAGAAGAAAAGGCAACCCCTTTGCGCCCTTAGCGTCTTTGCGGTGAAAAAAAGAGGGTTTTACCACTAAGACGCGAAGAAAAGAAGGCAAGCCTTTTGCGGTAAGAGTCTGGCTTTATTGATGGAGAATCAGGACGTGAAGGGATTTCGTTTTAGACCGTTGTTTTACCTGTTGTTGGGCGTCATGGGAGCGGCGGCGGCGGCGTGTGCGGGCGGCGGGGATGGGGTGGAGCCGGCGGCGGTTAGCGTGGCGCTGCCGGCGCCTGATCTGCCCGACCTGGGGCCGGCGCCGGATTTTGGCAATGATGTCTGGTTGAATATAGAGGGGCGGAGGCTGCGTCTGGCAGACCTGCGGGGCAAGGTGGTGTTGGTGGAGTTCTGGACGTTTGGTTGTATCAACTGCCAGCGGGTTATTCCGTATATGAATGAGTGGCAGGCGAAGTACGCCGGGGAGGAGTTTATTATCGTCAGTATTCACTACCCGGAGTTCCAGTATGAACGGGATATTGAGAATGTGAAGCAGGCGGTGGCGCGGCACGGGATAGCTTATGCAGTGGGCATTGACAATGAGCGCCAGACCTGGGCGGCTTACAAGCAGCGTTACTGGCCCACGCGCTACCTGATTGATAAGAACGGCCATTTGCGCTACATGCACATCGGCGAAGGGCGGTATGACGAAACGGCGGCAGTGATTGAAGCGCTGATGGCGGAGCCGTATCCCGTGCAATAGGGGGACAATCATTTCACGTGGAGGTGCGGAGAGGCGAAGGTCTGTAGGGTATCCTGGCCCAAATAGAGGGGCTGCCAATCTGCCCAACAGGGAGAAGGGGGAGCGTGGTTAGCGCTGGCGATCTGATATAATCTGGGCGTGATACGTACCAGGCAGGTGTTTTATGCGTTTTAAGCGCCCTCAAGCTGTTCCTGATGCGGATGGTTTTGTGGCGGTTGTGCCGGCATCTGCGGTCATCCCTGGCCAACTTACGCCGGCTGCCGTGCAGGGGCGTCCGCTTTTGCTAACGCGCTATGAAGGGAAGCTGTTGGCTTTTGGCCGTTATTGCCCGCACGCCGCCGGCGATCTGCGCCAGGGCAGCCTGGTGCGGTACAAGGTGGTGTGCCCCGAACATGATTACAGCTTTGATATGCGCACGGGCCGTATCTTGTGGCCCGAAGATGAGGTTTACCGGCTGCCTTGCTATGAAGTGAAAGAGGAGGAGGGGATGGTGAAGGTGCGGGTGGGGAAGAGGGGGGAGAATAATTAATGGGTGAATTTGTGAATTTGTGAATGGTTAATGGGGGAAGGGGCGGATGAAGGGGGAGCGCTACACTTAATCGTGGTGGGTGTCAGCCCCGCCGCCTTCGCAGTTAAATCACAGAGGGACGGTATAGTCAGTTTTTTCTTCTGAGGCGACCAGGGCGCGGAGCGTTTCCTTGACGGCGGTTTCAGGTATGTTGTCAGCTATAAAGGCATCGCCAACGGCGCGGAGGAGGATGAAGCGAAGTTGACCGGCCTGTTTCTTTTTATCCTGCCCCATTGCTGTATACAGGTCGTCTATGGCTAAGGCGGCGGGAATGCGCGTGGGCAGGTGTAGGGATGCCAGCAGCGACTCAATTTGCCGGGGGAGAGCGGCATCCGCGTAACCCAATTGCACAGACAGGTGGGCCGCCGCCGCCAGACCCATCGCCACCGCCTCGCCGTGGCGGATGCGGTAGCTGCTGACCTGTTCGATGGCGTGGGCAAAGGTGTGGCCCAGATTGAGCAGCGCGCGCTGGCCTGTCTCCCAGGGGTCTAGTTCGACGATGCGCTGCTTCGCCTGGATGGCGCGCAAAATGAGGGAGGTCAGGGCGGCGGGTTGGGAGGCGAGCGCCGCCGCCTGCGGCAAGAGGACGGAGGCTGCCAGTAAGCCGTGTTTGACGACTTCGGCCATGCCGGCATTGAATTCGGCTGCCGGCAGCGTTTGCAGTGTATCTATATCTGCCAGCACGGCTTTGGGCTGCTTAAACGCGCCGACCAGATTCTTGCCCTGGGGCAAATCCACGCCTGTTTTGCCGCCGACGCTGGCGTCTACCATCGCCAGCAGCGTGGTGGGGCAAGGGATAAAATGGATGCCGCGCATGAAGGTGGCGGCGGCAAAGCCAGCCATATCGCCGACCACGCCGCCGCCGAGCGCGGCGACGGCGCTGTGTCTGTCCAGGTTGGCTGCCAGCAAACCGTCGTAGATTTGGCGCACTGTTTCCAACCGTTTGTATGGTTCGCCTGCCGGCACGGTGATGACGGCGGCAGCGGGGCAGCGGGCGGCGTAGAGGGGGCCCACGTTGCTGTCCGTAACCAGCGCCGCTGCGCCTGGCGTCCATTCGGGCAGCCGCGCCAGCAACCCCCGCCCCACCACCACAGGGTAAGAGCCGCCCGGATAGCGGATGATTAACTCATGCTGCTCAGGGATGGGGGTGGGCGACCAGCGCGCGGCGGCTATGTCTGCCAGAATCTCGGCGGCGACGGCTGCCGGCAACTTACCCATTGTGTCTACCTGGGGGAAACGGCCATAGGCTGCCGCCCGCTGCTGCAAGAGGCGCTCCACCCTGGCGGCCGGTTCGGGCACATCCAGCAGCGGGCGGCGTCCTTCTTCCTGGCTAATGCGGCGCACAATTTCCGGCGGCGGCGCTGTCAGGCACAGCGTCAGGCTGTGCGGAGCCAGGTCGAGGGCGTTGGCCGGGTCCAGCATCAGCCGCCCGCCGGTGGCGATGACCTGACCGCGCTGCCGGCTCAACGTCCAGGCAGCCAGCGCCTCCCACTGGCGAAACGCGGCTTCGCCCGCCTGGTCAAACATCTCGGCAATGGATTGGCCGGCGCGGGCGACGATCCATTCGTCGGTGTCTACAAAAGTCCAGCCCAACTGCTGCGCCAGCAAACGTCCCACAGTCGTTTTGCCTGTGCCCATAAAGCCGGTCAGGATGAGATTCGCAAAAGGGAGTTGGTCGCTCATGGGTTTGCCTGTTGTAACTATTCACCGCAAAGAACGCAAAGAGAAAGAGAAGAACTTTGCGGTCGCCGCCTCCTTCGCGGTTAAATCCAAGACGGACTGCATAGTTACTGCCTGTTTACTATCGCTGGCTGCGTTTGTTTGTTGCCGCGAATCGCGCTGCCTCGTACAATGCGCACGGTTGCGTAACCGGGCGACGTGGGAATTGTACGAGAAAAGTGTGATTTTGCCCGTTTCGCGGCGCGTGTGTGGTAAATGCAGCTACCTGTGCTGCAACGTGGGCTTTGAAGATATTCTGGCTGAATGGGATGGAAGACTCGCAGGCAACATTTACAGCGGATAGATTGGTTCTGCTGGCGCAACGAATACGACCGGAACTGCGGCTGCTGCCGGCAGGGCCGCAGCAGCAGACGTTTGCCGAAATGATTCCGCTGTTGTTTACAGCGCCGCTGGCGCTGGCGGGGCTGGTGTGGCTGCTGCTGGCTACGGAGTGGCAGGCGCTGCCCGTCACGGGCGGCACGCTGCTGCTGCTGGCGGCTGCCGGCTATCTCTTTGCCCGCTATGCGCCTGTTTTCTGGCTGGATGTGACGGTCGAGGCGCGCTTGAAGCTGATTGTCACCCTATGGCCCCTGGTGGTATGGGCAGCGGTTTTGTCGCTGGGCGTCAATGGCTTGAGGCTGGCCGTTATCTGGCCTCTTTTCTACTTTC
>JAGVTM010000331.1 GCA_019136785.1 Chloroflexota bacterium
CGCTTTTTCGGTCATCCAGACAAAGAAATCTGTCTGGCCTGCTTCCGCCAATGCGTTGAGCACATCGGCGTCTACCTTGCTCTCATATTTGTTCAGATCTTCGGGGGTGGTTGCGCTGCGGGCAGCCAGAACACTGCCGCTGAGGGCGACTGTCAGGAGCGCTAACAGCGCCAGCAACCAGGAAAGACGGGTTTTCATTTAGTAATTCTCCTACACTAACTGAATAGGGGGGATGAAGAAAAGCCCTCCAGCCACGGGCCAGGCCTCAGGCTGAGCCAGGGGGGGACCCAGCGCCGGGAACTTTTCCTGGAAGTAGATGTGTTTCTGTTTAGATAGTGGCACCACCTCCTCTTACAGGTAGAGAACTTTGTGTCTGGTTACTCAAAGGGGTTATTAGCGAATTATCTAACACAGTTCTCATTTTAACCCATTTTTCCTATTTGCTCAATGTTTTGGGGCAGCAATTCTGAAGTTGAGGGAGAGAAGAGCCCCATCCCCCAACCCCCTTCCCCAAAGGGGAAGGGGGCTTAATGAAAGGGCGATTTTGGAAAATCACCCTACATTTGCGGCGGGGGTTAGGGGTTAAGCTGGTTGGTGAGGGTGTAGATTTGCTGCATGATGCTCTGGGCTTCGGGTGGGGTGGCCAGGCGGGGGGCGCCGCCGAATTGGACGATTGCCGGCACAAATTCCAACATCTTCACGCCTTCCTTATCCAGCCAAAGGCGCAAGATAGTGGTTTCCGGGGGGCCGTCAATCTCGAAGGCAAAGTTGCCCAAGCCATAGGTGATGACGCCGGCGGGCAGGAATTGCACACCCTGCAAAATGTGGGCGTGGTGACCGATGACGAGTTGGGCGCCGGCGGTTATGGCTGCCTGCGCGGCGGCTGTCTGGGCGGCGCTGGGCTGCGCCTGGTATTCGTGCCCGCTGTGCAGCATGACAATCACCAGGTCTGCCTGCTGGCGGGCGGCGGCGACGCCGGCGGCAATAATCTCTGGCTCGCCCCAGGCGAGACCGGGGGCGCTGTCGGGGGCATCCCAACTGCGGGTGTCGAAGCCGTTCCATTCTACAGGGACGTTGACGTAGCCCAGGAAAGCCAGCCGCAGCCCATGAGTGGTCAAGATGAGGGGGGCATGGGCGGCGGCGCGGTTGGCGCCGGCGCCGACAACGCCAATGCCCTGCGCCTGTAACAGCCCAATCCCTTGCAGTAGGGCGGCTGCGCCGTAATCCATCGCATGATTGTTCGCCAGCGAAACGACGTCGAAGCCGGCGCGGGCTAAGGAGATGGCGGCTATGGGCGGGGCTTGAAACGGGTAGCTCTTGACGGCAGGTTCGCCTATGTCTCCCAGGGAGGATTCCAGGTTGCCGATGGTCACATCTGCCGCTTGCAGTTCAGCCATGACGCTGATAAAGGGCACGTCCAGGTCTCCCAGCGTCATGCGATACCCCAGGGAACGATCCAGCATCAGGTCGCCCACGGCAGCCAGGGAGACCAGCGGCGTGGGCAGGAGCAGCGGCTGCAGGCGGGGCTGTAACTGCGCCGCCAGCAGGGCTATTGCCGCCGGCTCATTCCCGGCCAGAACCCAGCGCTGGACGGCGGGATAGTCAGGGTCAAATGGCAGCCGCCCATCCAGGCGCACGGCTTTCAGCGCCGGCCGCCGAAGCGCCGGGCGCAATTCGCGCCAGGGCAGCCAGCATGGTTCGCTGGCGGCGACGGCGGCGCAGGCGGGTAGATTGAGCGCCTGCGCTTCGACCCACGTTTTGTCTGACCAGGGATGGGTGAATGGCGCAGCCAGGGCCAATGGCTCGCTGCCCACCAGAATACCTTGCGCCTGGTCATCCGTGGTGAGGCGGATGTTGGCGGACGGGTCATCGGCTTGCAGCAGCCAGGCGCGCTCAGGCATTTGCGCCGCCGCCTGCGCTGCTGCCGCCGTCATAAGTTCTGTCCAGGCGGGTGGGAAGGCGATGGTCAATGGCCGGGGCGTGGGCGAACTGGTGGGCGTAGGGGATGGGAGAGGCGAGGGGGTAGGCGGCGGGGCAATAGTGGGGAGAGGAGGCAGGGTAGCGGCAGCCGGGGCGGAATCTATGATCGCCGCCGCCAGCCGCGCTGCCGCGGTGGGCGTCGGGGGCGCGGCTGGCGCGGGCCGGCAAGCCAGCAGCGTGGGCAGCAGCAGCCAGATGAGCCACAGCCGGCGGGGGCGGTAACCGTTCACTCCCCCCGTAGGTTGGGCCTGCCGAAACCGGTTCCCTTCGGCAGGCTCAGGCGCCGCCCTGAGCTTGCCGCAGGGGGGCGGGGGTGAATAGTTATGGGGGCGCAGCCGTGGGCGCGGGCGCGGCTGAACCAACCGGTGTGGGCAGCGGCGGGTCAGGGAATGCATGGCTGCGGCAGGTTTTGCAGGGCGTATTCGGTGAAGGAGATGCCCAGGTTTTTCAGGCTGGAAGCCAGTTCAACGCCCACGTAGCGGAAATGCCAGGGTTCAAAAAAGAATCCGGTGATTTCCAGGGTGTCGCGGGGGTAGCTCAAGGTGAAACCGTATTGGTGGGCGTAGTTTGCCAGCCATTGCCCTTCGCTGGTCAGGTAGAAGTAAGTGTGGAATTCGATGTCGGGATCGCCGACGATGCCGGGCAGTTCGGGCGAACCAAAGTCCAGGGTTGTGCCTAACTGATGCTCGCTGTGCCCTGGGGGGGCGCTGAGAATGCCGGCATATTCCGTTTTCTCCAGCCACTTATCATAGGCGATGGCTTGCTGCGCATAGCTGCGATAGCCGGAAATGATGACCGGTTTTAATCCAGCAGCTTGCATATCCTGGATCATGGCTACCAGAGGGCCCACGATAATCTGGCGCACCTGCGTGGGATAGCCCAGGGTCACGTCGCTGCCCAGAAAACCAGCCAGGGGCGTCAGGTCAGAGGGGGCGGAAGTACGGCTCAAGCCGTACTCGTGGGTGACCAGGGCGAACAGGTCGTCGCCCGCGTTTCGCTGCGAACAGGGGCCAATGGGCGTGGCGGTGGCGGTGGGGGTAGGCGTGACTGTGGGGCGGGGCGTAGCGGTGGCGGTGGCGGTGGGGATGGGCGTAAGCGTGGGGGGCTGAATGGACAGCGGCGGCGCGGCGGCGGCGACTGTGGCAGTGGCATGGGCAATGGCGGCAGCCGTAGTTGGAGCCGCCACAATGATGGTCGGAGTCAGCGGCGGCGGGGCAGACAGCGTGGTGGGCGCGGCGCGGCAGCCGGCCGACAGCCAGGCCAGGAGCAGCAGGCTAAAAATAAATAGGATGTAACCGTTCACTCCCCCCGTAGGTTGAGCCTGTCGAAACCGGTTCCCTGCGGCAGGCTCAGGCGCCGCCCTGAGCTTGCCGCAGGGGAGCGGGGGTGAATAGTTACGGGAAGAGAATGCCGGCATCTTACTCTCCCCAACCGCCGCCGCCTGGCGTTTCCAGGCTCAAAATATCGCCTGCCTGTAACTGCAAGGTGGCTTTGCCGGGCAGAATGCGCACCACGCCCTGGCGCAGCAGGCTGTTCTGCCCAGGCTGCCCCGGCTGCCCACCGTGCAGCCCATAAGGGGGGCGGCTGCGCCGGTCGCTGGTCAGGGTGACGGTGACCGGCTGGAGAAATTGCAGACTGCGCACCAGACCATCCCCACCACGATGTTTGCCGCTGCCGCCGGAGTGGGGGCGCAGTTCGTAAGTGATCATGCGCAGCGGAAAAGCATACTCCAGGGCTTCGATGGGCGTGTTGAGCGTATTGGACATGTGCACGTGGATGCCGCTGGCGCCATTTGCCTGGGGGCCCGCGCCCGCGCCGCCGCCGATTGTTTCGTAATAAGCGAAGGGGCCAGCGGGAGCGCTGCCGCCAAAGGTGAGGTTGTTCATCGTGCCCTGGCTGGCGGCGGGGATGAGGTGCGGCAAGGCTTGCGCCAGGGCGCCAAAGACGACGTCCACAATGCGCTGCGACGTTTCCACGTTGCCGGCAGCCACGGCGTGAGGCGGCTCTGGATCCAGCAGCGAGCCAGGCGGCACGCGCACGTGCAGGGGGGCGAAAGCGCCTTCGTTCATGGGCAGGTCGGTCTGGGTCAGAGCCAGAGCCACGCAGCGCAGGCAGTAGGCGACGGCGGAGGTGACGATGGCGGGCACAGCGTTGAGGTTGCCGGGGACGGCGGCGGCTGTGCCGGCAAAGTCCGCCGTTAGAGCGCTGCCTTCCACGTGAATACACACCTGAATGGGCACCGGATCGTCCGACTGACCGTCATCGTCCAGGTAGTCGCAGAAGGTATAGCGCCCGTCCGGTATCTGGGCAATGGCGGCGCGGGTGAGCTTTTCGGCGTAGGCGATCAGGGCGGCGGCGTGGGTGTGCGTCTCGGCGCGGCCATAGCGCTGTACAATTTCCGCCAGCCGCCGCGCGCCAATGGCGTGGGCTGCCAGTTGCGCTGCCAGGTCGCCGCTGCGTTCGGTGGGGGTGCGCACGTTGCGCAAGATAAGCTGCCAGAGGGCGTGATTGCGGCTGCCGGCATCTACCAGGCGCAGCGGGGGGATAATGAGGCCTTCCTGGTATAGCTCGGTGGATTGGGGCATGGAGCCAGGGGACATGCCGCCCACGTCGGCGTGGTGGGCGCGGCTGGCGACGAAGAAATCGGGCGGGGCGGCGTTGTCAATGAAAACGGGTGAAACCAGGGTGATGTCTGGCAAATGGTTGCCGCCCAGGTAAGGATCGTTGAGGATGATGACGTCGCCCGGCTGGAACGGAGCGCAGTGGGCGATGGCGGCGTGGACGGATGCCGGCATGGCCCCCAAGTGCACGGGAATGTGCGCCGCCTGCGCCAGCATCCGCCCGTCCCCCAGGAAAACGGCGCAGCTAAAGTCCAGCCGCTCCTTAATGTTGGGGCTGTAGGCGGCTCGTTCCAGGGCCACGCCCATTTCTTCGGCGGCGGAGGCGAAGAGATGGTGAAAAATGGACAGGGTTGCCGGGGTGGGCGTCTTCATGGGGGGAGCGTGCATAGCTTGAACCATTTTGCGGTGGATGGGGGATGGGCGCGGGGCGCAGGCAGTAGGGCGTATGCAATACGCCCCTACCTGTCTACGAAGACGGGCAGGTTGCCCAGAGCCATGACGTGCGACCAATCTTCGTCCCCTTCGGTGAAGACGGCGGCTACCTGAACGACGCGCCCCTGCGCTGCCTCAATCACGCGCCTCATGCCGTTAAGAGTGCTGCCCGTGCTAACCACGTCGTCTACCAGGATAACGCTTTTGCCGGCAACGCGCTGCCGATCTTTTTCGTCCAGGTAGAGCATTTGCGGCTTGCCGGTGGTGATGGACAGGGTTTCGGCGCTGATGGCGTCGCCCATGTAGGGTTTATAGGTTTTGCGCAGCACCACGTAAGGCAGCCCCATCAGGGCGCTCATTTCGTAAATCAGGGGAATGCCTTTGGCTTCGGCTGTTACCAGCACCTCGGCCGGGGTTTGCCCCAGGCGCTCGGCGAGTACGGCCGCGGCGGCTTTGACGATGTGGGTGTCGCCTAACATATTGAAAATCGCAATCCTGACGCCTGGCGCTACCTCAAAAACGGGTAAGTGGCGCGTTAGCCCGGCAATTTCAACGGCGTAAGTATCCCGTGTGGACATGTTCACTCCTTTGAAAACAGTGGTGAGTGGTCAGTGAGCAGTGGTCAGTGAGCAGTGGTCAGTGAGCAGTGGTCAGTGAGCAGTGGTCGGAAGATAGCCTCACGCGGAGGGCGCAGAGGGAAGGTGGAACGCCAGCATCCTTGCTGGCAAGAGGCGGTCGGCAAATCGGGCTACCAATAGCGCGCCGCGTTCACGAACGATCCTTCTGTGCGGGGGGATTTGGGGCGCGTATGCGCCCCAAATCCCCCTTGAAATGCGCGTCTTCCCGCCGCAGGCGGGGAGACGCCCCCACAGCCGGAAGCAAAGCGTCTACCATATGGCAATGATTTTATGAGAAGGGCGGGGACGGGACAAGGGGAATAGAGAGATCGGTACTGAAGTGAAACACTTTGGCCGGCAACGTTACCGGCTGAAGCCTCCACTCCAAAATGGGAAGTAATATTTGGACTTAGCAA
>JAGVTM010000552.1 GCA_019136785.1 Chloroflexota bacterium
AGCACCAGCGAACGGTCGTCTACTTCTTTCAAGATGCGGCTGACGTTGGTGATGTGTCCAGAGAAGGTGGACAGGCTTTGTTCAATAGATTGTTCGTCGCCAATATCGGCAAATACATTGTCAAATACGGTCAGGCGGGCTTCATTTGCCGGCACGTGCAGCCCTGCCTGCGCCATCAACGCCATCAACCCCATCGTCTTCAGGCTGACCGTTTTGCCGCCTGTGTTGGGCCCGGTGATCAACACCAGAAAAATGTCTTCTTCCAGCAGCAAATCGGTCGGGACGACGGAGGCCGGGTTGAGCAGCGGATGGCGCGCGGCCCGAATCCAGACTGTCGAACCCGGGTGCGGATTGCGCGGCGGCGGCGTCCACTTCTCTCGTTCGTTGGCGTGTTTAGGCGGGCGCGGCGCGGCGAAAGTGCGCCATTCCACGAAAACTGGCTCCACCGCGTTGGTCTCCGAAGCCAGGCGGGCGCGGGCAAAAATCAGGTCAAGTTCCGCCATGCGCTCCACCACGCGCTTTAGCGACTCGGCGTGATGCGCCACCTGGCGAGACAACTCCGCCAGGATGCGGGCGATTTCTTGCTCCTCTTGTATTTGCAGGCTGCGGTATTCGTTGTTGAGTTCGACCGTGCCCAGCGGTTCAATCCACAAGGTCGCGCCGCTGCCGCTCTGGTCGTGGATAATGCCTTTGACGCGCCCACGGGCGTCGGCGCGCAGGGGCACGACGTAACGCCCGCTGCGCATGGTGACGATGGGTTCCTGCAAATATTGACCATCGCTGCTGTTTAGCAGGCGCTGCAATTTGTCTTGAATGCGACCATATGCCACGCGCAGTTCGCGGCGAATGTTAGCCAGCCTGGGGCTGGCGCTGTCCAGCACTTCCCCTTTCTCGTCAATCGTGCTGCTAATGGCGGTCACCAGGCCGGGGCACTCCTCAATCAGCTCGGCAATTTGCGCCAGATAGGGATTGGTTTCGGCTGTGCGCAGCAGTTGGCGGCGCAAGGTACGGGCTGCCACCAGCGAGTTTTGGATGTCCAGGAAATCCTCGGGCAGCAGCGTAAAGCCGCGTTGGGCGTTGCTGGCAGCACGGCGCACGTCGCGGCAGCCGCCAATGGAAACGTCTCGCTGGCTGTCAAATAACTGCACAGCTTCGCGCGTTTCTGCCTGCCATTGCTCCGCTTCCCGCTTATCGTTGGTGGGAATGACTGCCAGCGCCAGTTCTCGCCCGGCGCTAAAGCTGGTGTAATCTGCCAGACGGTTTAGAACTTTGTCAAATTCGAGGATGTGGAGCGATTTGGTGTCCATTTGGTTCTATACTGAGTTCATTTACCGGAGCGCTGCCGCCATTCCTGGATAGCTCTGGTGTGGATGGGGTAATGGCTGTACGTGTCCAGGCGCAGGCGGCGACGGAAGCGCGTTTCCCGTGTGAAATGCTCTTCGGGTACAGTCTGGATGTAGGCTAGCAGCCGCTGATGTGTGTCTTCCATTTGTTGCACGACATTAGCCAGCGGCAGGTCATGTTTCTTTTCCGTCATTTGGGCATTGAAGGCATCAATGCCGCCATACTTGACGGAGTATCGCGGCGGTCTGCCGCCGCTGGCAATGAGCGGCAAATGCTTTAGCGCCTCTTCTTCCCACCAGGTCACGTGGGCAATTATGTCTTTTACCGACCAGTCGTCTGTCACGCCCGGCTCCGCCAACTGCGCGTCTGGTAAGCCAGCGTAAGATGCCTTAAAGGCGTTCCATGCTTTATCGAGTTGTTGCAGAAGTTTTTCTCTGTTCATCGTTCAGCGCTCTCTTTGTACGAATTTCTGTGGAATGATACTATTCCTAAAAATCTTTGCCAAAAAGCGGCGCGGTATCACCCCATTAAATCGTGGCAATCTCTTCAACCACATATTGGTTCCATAAAACAGGCAAAAGGCATCGGCGCCGGGCAATTTTGGGCGCGTCTGCGCCCAAAATTGCCCATAAAAATGGGTGTCAGCCCTGTCGCAGGCGGGGCTGACACCCACCACGATTAAGTGCAGCGCTGCCAGCGGCGCTCAAGGCCAGCGATTCTCATTTTGGCTGCACAGCTTGAGAATTGCTGGAAATAGCGAAATATTTTGCAATAGCGGCGACATGTGTAAAATTACACATTCCTGGAGAGAGTAAATGATTGGTCGGCGATTGGCAGTTGAATTGAAGAATGTGTCCAAGCAGTTTGGCGACGTGATCGCGGTGGATCATATCTCCCTGCAAATTGCGGATGGCATGTTTTTCTCTCTGTTGGGCCCCAGCGGCTGTGGCAAGACGACCACCTTGCGCATGATCGCCGGGTTTGAGCAACCCACACAGGGGGATATTTTGATTCATGGGCAGCAGGTTGCCGGCATTCCCGCCTACCGCCGCCCCGTCAACACCGTCTTTCAAAACTACGCCCTCTTCCCCCACATGACGGTGGCGCAAAACGTTGCCTTTGGCCTGGAAATGGCTCACGTCTCCCGCGTCGAGATCACGCGGCGCGTGGGTCAGGTCTTGGAACTGGTGCAGCTTCCCAATATGGGTGACCGCAAGCCCACCCAACTTTCAGGCGGGCAGCAGCAGCGCGTAGCCCTGGCGCGCGCCCTGGTCAACCGCCCCAAGGTGCTGCTGTTGGATGAGCCGCTGGGGGCGCTAGACCTTAAGCTGCGTAAAGCCATGCAGCTTGAATTAAAACACATTCAGGCGGAAGTAGGCATCACCTTTATCTACGTCACGCACGACCAGGAAGAAGCGCTGACCATGTCCGACGCCATTGCCGTCATGAGCCATGGCCTGGTGCAGCAGGTAGGATCGCCGCGGGACATTTATGAGCAGCCCGCCAACCGCTTTGTGGCGGACTTTATTGGCGAGACCAATTTCCTGGACGGCACCGTGGTCACGGAAGGCAAGAAAGCCACCGTGATGGTAGGGGAGGCGTTGGTGCAGGGCGTAGCTGAAGGGCGCAGCCTGCGCCGCGACCAGCCCGTAACCGTAGCCGTGCGCCCGGAGAAGATCAACCTGTACCCCCCTGGCATGGTGTCGGTGCAGGATGAGTTCCTGGATGCGGAACAGGTGGCGCGCATGTTTGGCGGCAAAGTTCCCTCTGGCTCATTTGATATGCGCCAATACCTGGCAGTAGAAGATGAAACGGTCGTGTTGGATGGCTGTGTGGAAGAAGCCATATACATTGGCACAGACACACGCTATCGCGTCATGCTGGCGGATAACGGACACATTTTTGTCCGTATGCAAAATTACGGCAACCGCTACGACACGGAGTTCAACGTAGGTGATAATGTGTTAGTCCATTGGGCCGTCGAGAACGCCCAAATTTTGACTGAATAGGGAAAAGTGGAAAACGCCAGCGGCGCGCCGTAATCAGACGAAAGCGGATGCGCCGCTCAACTGAACCACTTTTACGAAATTGTGATCCCAAGACGTGTGTGGCGGGGCTTCACTCTCCACGCACATCCTGGGGTCATTTTTTGTGTTTTGACGCAGTGAGTGTCCGGTTGACCACCATGCAAAGCAAGAACTGGCAGCAGTGGCCCAAATATTTGAGGACAGCCGCGCCCTTGCCGTTGCCTTCGACTGCGTCTATAACCGCCTGGTTCGGCAGGATTTTGGGTGTTCTATGCAAGACGCGCAACCGTTTCCCCGCCCATCACTTTGGCTGAGTGGTCTTAATCCGCTGCACCGCGCTGCCCTCTACCTCTCCTGGGGGCAGTTCCTGTTATGGCTGGCGCTGGGCCTGCGCTGGCTTACCTTTTCCACGTTTGACTGGACTCCCCTGCCTGCCGAACTGGCGTTAGCCGCCTGGCCCCCCCTGGTCGCTTACCTGATATATGGGCTGTTAGCCATATTGGATTTGTTGGTTGGCTTGGGGTTGTGGCGCGGCTGGCGTTGGGCTGTGACGCTGGGGGTGGGGCGCAATCTGGCGGCGCTGGCGGCGGCGGTCGCTTACTTTTACCTCACCCACGAATTCTGGGGCGCGTGCCTGCTGCTGGCGCTGGCGGCGCTGGGCTTGCTGCTGCTGCGGCGGCAGACAGCCTGGGCGCTGGCTTTTCCTGCCGCTTTCTGGCTGGCGCTCTTCTTCATTATTCCCCTGTTGATTGTCTTCATTGTCAGTTTGGGCGAACGTTCCCGCCTGGGCACGGTCACTTATCCGCCTCTGCAACTGGACAACCTGACCGTTTACTTCGATGACTATGTGCGCTTTTTCAGCCGCATCAACGGCGACTTAATCTACTTGCGCATCTTTGGGCGGTCATTGGGGATGGCTCTCTTAAACACCTTCATTTGTCTGGCTCTGGGCTACCCGTTCGCCTTTTGGATTGCCCGACAACCGCGGCGATGGCGGGGAGCGCTGATCTTTCTGGTGATGATCCCGTTCTGGACTAACTTCCTGGTGCGCACTTACGCCTGGATGCTGATCTTGCGTGATTCTGGCCTGATCAACAATCTTTGGACAATTACGCTGCACCAGCAGGCAGTCATGCTGGCGGGCAGCAGCGGCTTCTTTGCCTGGCTGGCGGAGGCGACGACGCATAAGCTGCCATTGTTGTTTAATTTGCCGGCAGTCATGCTCGGCCTCTGCTATGGTTACTTACCCTTCATGATTTTGCCCCTGTACTCCAATCTGGAGAAGCTGGACTGGTCTCTGCTGGAAGCAGCGGCGGATTTGGGCGCGGGTAAGTGGCACAGCACCACCCGCATTTTGCTGCCGCTGTCGCGGCCCGGCATTATTGCTGGCGCCATCATCGTCTTTATCCCCTCCCTGGGAGCTTACGTCACGCCCGACTTGATGGGCGGCGGGCGCGTTTCCCTGGTGGGCAATCTGTTGCAGCAGCAGTTCATGACCGTGCGTGATTGGCCCTTTGGCTCGGCGGTCAGTTTCATCTTGATGGCTATCATGCTGGCAGCGACCATCATTTACTTCCGCTCTGGCGCAGCCCGAGAGTAAGCACGCTGGCTGGTAGCGTTGGCTGAGCCTGTCGAAGCCAGCGCCAACACCCAGACGCGCAGCTTGACTCCCTATCCACAGGAATCTTTATGCTAAATGACCACCCTAACACGCCCCCAGGTTGACACGTTCCCCAAGATTGAATCCCATCCACGGCGTTTTTGGCGTCCGCTGCTGCCGGCATTCTCCCAGCGCACCCTCTCCTGGTACGCCATCGCCATCTTCCTTTTCCTGTACCTGCCAATCTTTGTCCTCGTCGTCTACTCCTTCAACGCCAACAGAGTCGTGGGCGTGTGGGAAGGGTTTAGTCTGCGCTGGTATCGAGAGCTTTTCCAGGACGCAGCCATTGCCAGCGCGCTGCGCGTTAGCCTGTGGGTCGCTTTCTGGTCTACTGTGATTAGCGTCGTTCTAGGCACGCTGGCGGCGTTGGTGTTGGAGCGGTACGACTTTGCCGGCAAGCTGCCGTTCGACGCCGCCCTCTACCTGCCCATCATCATCCCCGACATCGTCATGGCTCTGTCCGCCCTGCTCTTTTTTGTTATTGTGGCTGTGCCCCTCAGCCGCTACACGGTGCTGATTGCCCACGTCGCTTTCAACATCTCCTTTGTGGTGGTGGTGGTGCGGGCGCGGCTGCATGGCATGGATCGGCGGCTGGAAGAAGCCGCTGCTGACCTGGGAGCCGACGAATGGACCACCTTCCGCCGTATTACGCTGCCCTTGCTCATGCCGGGCATCATCTCCGCGGCGCTGCTGGCTTTCACCATGTCGCTGGATGATTTTGTAATTACGTTCTTTGTCTCGGGACCGGGTTCCACGACCCTGCCCGTGCGCGTGTACTCAATGATTAAGTTTGGCGTGACGCCCGAAGTGAATGCCATTTCCACCCTGATGCTGGCTGGCTCTACGCTGCTCGTCGTCATCTCGCTCATCTTGCAGCGGCGGTAAAAAGAGTTTAACACGGATGAAAATAATCACAGATTTCGCAGATGGCGCAGATTTTGCCTTGCATTTTCTCTGCGCCCTCCGCGTCTCCGCGTGAGGTCATTTTGAAGCCCTGTCCCTTCGGCAGGCTCAGGGCAGGCTCTGAGCTTGT
>JAGVTM010000260.1 GCA_019136785.1 Chloroflexota bacterium
GGTCAGGGAACCAACTGCTGCCATACTCGGCGCGCAGGGGCCCCCACACCGCCGCGTCGTAAGGATTCAACCCCCGCCACACCGCCTTGCCACCCGTCCATAGGCTCATAAAATCCTTGTTGGCATAATCCAGCGGCGTCGCCACAAAGCGCCAATGCAGCCAGACCACCCCCGCCACCAGCGCCGCCGCCGCCAGTACCATCACCCATTTCGACCAACGCAAAATCACCCTCCTTCGAAAATAGCGTATCGTAGGGCCGGTTGGCAACCCGCCCATTCCTTCGACAGGCTCAGAGCTTGCCCTGAGTCTGCCGAAGGGACGGGTAGGGTGCGCCACGGCCCATGGTGTCTTCTTAGCAAATGGAGCGCCGTCACCCCGTAGCGCCAGCATCCTTGCTGGCAAAAGCCGGCTTCCAGCCGGTGCCCCGTTTTTTCGTTATCTGTTGCCTGTTGCCTGTTGCCTGTTATCTGTTGCCTGTTAACTGCTGCCTGTTGACTATCGTTCTACTGCGCCCTGGAGCAGACGCAGATCGTAAGCAATCAGGTATTCATCTTCATATACAGGCGACAGAGGCATAGCCCGCCGCCACGCCCTGGCGTCAAAGTCGGCATAGCCTTGCGGGTCTAACGGCACAGGCGTCTTGGAAATGACCAGGAACCCAACCCCCTCATCCACTAACTGCTGTAAGGCGGTCTGCAATGCCGGCAACGGCGGCGGCGCCCCGCCCCCCTGTAAACGCCCCGCCGCCAGCAAGGCGTTGTTCTCAATAAACTGAAACGTATCCGCCTCCGCGCGCGAAACAACGCCGCCCGTGATCGGATGCTGGTGGTAAGTCTGGTAAAATAAATAATACTTATCCGCCTGCCGGTCAACCGGAATGGTCGCCAGGGGCACATCGTCGGGGATGGCTGCCAGGTATTCGGTATAAAACGAAGATAACCGCGCCGGCGAGTGCGGAAAGGGTACAGCCAGATACTCCACCAGAATCAGCAGCAGCGTCGCGCCCCAGACTGTCCAGACCAACCAGGGCGGGCGAGCGCGCAGCCGCGCGTGCAAAGTTTGCCACCCCAAAGCCGCCAGCGCCGCCAGCGCCAGACCAATCAGAATGTTCAAACGATAGGTGTTGCGCAAAACAGGCACGATCAGGCTCGACCAGGGCAGCACAATGTCAAAGGGTCTACCAAACAGCACAGGCACAGGCCCAATACTGAACAAATAGGCTACCAGCAGCAGCAGGTACCAAAGACGGCTTTGCGTCCGCTGCCGCCGCGCCAGAATTAACAAACTGAGCGGAATGATGCCGAAATAAATGCCCCGGCTCAGCCAGAAAAACCAGTGAGGAACCAGCGGTGACAGCAGGTCAGCCACAATAGCGCTGAGGGGAGGAATCCAAAAGCTGGTATTCTGCGCCGCTGCCGCCTGCAGCAGCAAATGCCAGTTCAACGGCAAAGTCAGCAAACCACTGGCGAGAGCGTAGAGTAGAACAATCCGCCAGGGCGGGCGGGGCCATTCGGGCGCCAGCCACAAATAAAGCAGCAGAAAACCGCTCCAGAGCATGAGCATAAACAGCAGCACCGTACTGGTCGCTGCGCCCAGAAAGACAAAGAACGCCGCCGCCATTGCCCAACGCGCCCGATTTTCGCGTACAGCCCGCAGCAGGTAGAGGGTAACCCAGGGAAAGCACCAGATGCTGACCAGCACGGGGTGGCAGCTCTGATAAAGACTATGCGAATTGAAGGCGAAGATGATGCCGGCAAGAAACCCCGCCCGCCGCGATCCCGTCACATACCGCCCAAGTTGGTACATAGCCAGCGCCGCCAGCGGGTAGTTGAGTAAAATCGCTGCATTATAAGCATCAATTTTGCCCAGCAGCGGGCGCAGCAGCAGCGAAACTGCCGTATTGAGGTGGCTGTAGCTGTGGTACGTCAGGTCAGCGCCATCAGGATAAAACAAATAGCCGGTGCGCCACAAAGACAGGTCAGAGGCTGTTAACGCCTTCTCCGTCCACCAATCCGCCCAGGGGTTGATATATACGTCATTATCCAGCCCCACCAGCATGGATTCGGCAGGCAGCCAGATGGCGCGGCTGGCAAACGCTGTTAACAGCGCGTACAGCCCCCCGATTAAGATTGTCTTGAGCAGTTCGCTTTCTCTGAAGGCGTTGAATTGCTGCGGAAACCGGCTGGCAGACACGAACTTACCCTTCCGGCAGCGCGGCGACATCATAAATGGTCACCGCTGGCGTTTGATAAACGACTCGTCCGGGCGGCGTCACGTCGCCAGTCATAAACTGCCGCTCATATCGCCCGGCGTAAATGTAGGTGACGCCCCACTGCCGCAGCAGCGCCGTCCGCTCCGCCGCCGGCGTTTGCACGTCCCAAAAGCGGGCTACAACAGCCAGTTTGCCGGGTAGATCCGTCGTGTATCCCAACTGTCCGGCAAAGACGCGGGCTGAGCCAACGGCGGGGTAGTAATTGCTGATGGGATAGGCAGCCAGGATCAAATCATCGGCCGTGGTGTGCGCGGCTAACCAGTGAACGGCGGCTATTTCGGCTGCCGGCAAATAAAATGGGTATTCCGCCTGCGTGAAAGCAGAAGCCAGGCGCACCAGCGGCATCATCAATACCGCCGGGAACGCCCCCCAGAGTAAGAGGCGGCGCGCCGCCGCCGGCGACCAGCGCGCTGCCGCGCGGCAGCGGGCATACCAGGGCAGGACAACTTCTTCCAGACCATAAGCCGCCAACGTGCCCAACGGCGCCATCCAGCCCATCATCAGCCGCGCCGAGTTGGAAATTCCAGGCCAGTAAACCGCCAGGAGATTAGCCAGGAACCAGACCAGCGCCAGCGGCGGTTGCCCATCCTGCAGCCAGCGTCGCCCCCCCAGGACAGCCAGAACGCCCGGCAGCCCCACGCCCAACAACATCCCCCACCAGGGCGGCGGCGGTATCTGATTGGCAGCGCTTTGCGTATAAGCCAGCCACGCCGCTTCCCGATTCAGCCAGACGCCATAATAATAGAGCAGGGGCAGCAGCGGGCCCAAGATGAGCGCTCCGTAGCCCCATAGACGCCAGGGAATACGCCGCTGCCGCCAGGCCAGCAGCAGCAGGTACACCCCCACTACCAGCGGGACGGTGACGATATGATAGACGTAGGTCATAGCCAGCGCCAGCGCCAGCAGCGCCGCGGCAGCCGCCCATAGCAGACCGCGCGGCGACGCAACCATGCGCATCACGCAAATAAAGAGCAGCAGTTCCAACGCCAGCCCAAAACTGAAATGAGCCGGCCCCATGAAAATGGTGATGGCGGTCAGTTCAGATGTACCCAAATCAGGCAGCAAGAAGAAGACGTCTGGCGCACGCGCCGCCAGCAGGGGCCAGGCCAGCCAGCCCAAACCGCCGCCAAACAAAATCAGTAGAAAAGCCGTGTGCTGCAGACGCGGGCGATCTGGCAGCGCCGCCCGTACCCAGGCCAACAGCGCCAGCGCAGCCGCCAACATGCCTGCAGCTTGCAGCAGGTTAAAGAAGAGAGGGTAATGACCATTAGGAGAAGGCAACAATTTGCCCGCCAGAATATAGAAAAGCAGCATCAGACGCGGCTGCCATGGCTCCGGGGCAAAGGTTAGCTGGTAAAGCCAGCCCCCCGTCGCCCCCTGGCGCAGCGCCGACAGGTAAACGCTGACATCGTTGTGATTAACCAGCGCGCCCGTGAACTGCATCCCGTCCGGCGGGCGCAGCCAGGCCGCCAGATAGGGCCCCATGCTTAACACCAATGCCGCCAACACAAAAGGAACGACAGCCCGCAGGGTAACTGGTTTTGCCTCGTGCATGGATGCTGCCGGCATTCCCCTCACTCCTGGTAAAAATCTCACTTCCCACCAAGACTCCAGGCCTTATCCTGAGTACTATCGAAGGGACACCAGGGTTCCTTGTTTTTCTTTGCGCTCTTCGCGTCTTTGCGGTGAAACAGCCTTCGCGCCTTGGCGGTAAAAGAGCCTTAACGGTGAAAGCGCATTATCCATAATAAGCGCCCACGCCCGTATCCTTCGGCGCATTAGTCAGTGTAGCCCCAATGATACGCACGTTCGCTGTTTCCAGGATTTGCTTGGCGCGGGTGGCGTGGTCGCGGCGGGTTTTGCCGGCAGTCACCACCAACAACACCCCATCCACCTTCGCCCCCAACACCGTGGCATCCGTTACCGCCAGCACCGGCGGCGCATCGAACAGGATAATGTCCGCCTGTTCCATCAATGTCTCAATGATGCGGTCAATCATCCTGGAACCCAACAGGTCAGCCGGGTTAGGCGGCTGCGGCCCGCTGGCTAACAGCAGCAAGTTCTCCACCGCTGTCTTTTGCAGCGGCGGCTGCGTCGTCTCCGCCAGCGCCAGATTGGTCAGCCCCGGTTCGCCAGGCAGCCCAAACAGCGTATGCAGCCGCGGGCGGCGCAGGTCGCAATCCACCAGAATCGTGCGTCGCCCGCTCTGCGCCATCGTCACCGCCAGATTCGCCACCGTCGTACTCTTGCCTTCATCCGGCATCGGCGACGTAACCACCAGACTGCGAATAGGATGGTCCAGGCTGTAAAAAGACAGATTTGTACGCAGCGTGCGGTACGCCTCAGCTACGGGGGAACGGGGGTCTGTCAGAGTGATCAAGTTCATAAAAAAACTCCTTCCCAAACGTAGGGTGATTTTCCAAAATCGCCCACTTCCCAAACGTAGGGTGATTTTCCAAAATCGCCCACCCGATTTTGGAAAATCGGGCTACAACGGCGCACTACTTTCATTTGCCGTAGTGCGCCCCACACATAAGCAACTCCGCAGGGTGAGTGGGCGACCCGCCCCTGCTTCAAGAATTGTCTCAAGCATCTTCCGAGGAATCCCGATACCCAGCTGTAAAGTACAGCTTCCTATGAACCATACCGCTTTTTGTCATCTTCATCCACATCCATAAACAGAGCAATTATCAACGCTTGCAGAATAAAGACAAAATAGTTGTCGCTGAAGAAGCGAGAGAAATATTGCACCACAAACGAAAACCCAGCAAACCCAAACCAGACTGCCGCCAGATTGTTGGCGCGCGCCTGCCGCCGCAGCAGCCAGAAAAGCACGGGAATGCCCGCCAGCGCCTCCAGCAGGCTAAAAGGAAAGGCGGACTCTGGCGTGGGAATCACGCCGAACGCCAGCAGCAGCGTGCTGAACCCCCACCCCTTAATGGGAAAGCTATCGGGCCCGCTGCCGGAGATGTACAACACCGTGTCCTGCACAAACGCGCCCGCGTCCCAGATCAGGAAAGGGAGCAAAATGCCGGCAACCACCACCCCCAACGGCCACGTCTGCTTTAACAGTTGGCTCAGGCTGCGTTTGGAAATGCCGGCAGGCAACAAATACCACACATAAAACGGCAGAAAAAACCAGGCTGAATGTTTGACCATCAACGTGCAGCCCAACACTGCCGCCGAAGCCGTCACCCGCTGCCGCGCCAGCAAAGCGGTCGTCAACGCCAGCCCCGCCAACACCATTACGTCATTGCGCCCATCCGCCAGGTAAAAGGCAAACAAATAATTGAGACCCACCGCCGCCAGCAGCGCCAACTGTCGCCGCCGCCCTGTCGTTAGCTGCGGCAGCAGCAGCAAAACCAGAAAGAAAGCCAGCAGATACACAAACCGCTGATCGTACCAGCCCAGCGCCGCCTGGCTCAAAACGTAAAAAGGCAGCGACAAAAGAAACAAAAATGGCAGGTAGGCGTTATGGTACAGGGGGGCGTCGGTCAGCGGCGGCTCCTGACCGGGGAACTCCGCCATAGGCGTGTTGACATAATCTTCTGTATACGGGTTCTGACCAGCCAGCAAGAACTTGATAGCCTCTTCCGTCTGGATCAAGCCATCGTGGGCATGCGTGGCTGGCCCGTCTTGCAGTCGCTGCATGATGTTCAGGCCAGATGGCAACAGAACGGCCATCATCACTGCCAACAATACAATCGCCAGCCGCGCCAGATGCAGCCGCCGCGCCAGCCTGCTCGTTTCGTTTACGTGCGCAAACGCCAGATCCAACGCCAC
>JAGVTM010000002.1 GCA_019136785.1 Chloroflexota bacterium
CGGAGAGATCGCCACGATTTACTGGGGTGATACCAAATAAGGTGGTTCGTCATGAAACATATCTTATCACAAATATCAGCATATCTAACACGGTGTATGCGCGTATACCTGTAGCGACAGAGGAGTTATTCCCTCAGTCACATAACCCAATTTTGGAGGCTTTCATGAGCGACGAAAAACGGCTGCTAACAGCCGAGGATTTGTATAAGTTTCAAGTTTTATCTGGCGCGGAAATTTCGCCAGATGGGGCACACGTTGTCTACATGGTGCAGCGGGTAGACCCCAAAACGGAGAAGAAGTACACCAACCTGTGGCTGGCGGCGACGGATGGCAGCGGCGCGCGCCAGTTTACGTATGGTGACCAGAGCGACAGCCAGCCCATCTGGTCGCCCGATGGACAAACGATTGCTTTCATGTCCAACCGCGACGACGAAAAACAGGCGCAGATTTACCTGATTCCCGTGGCGGGGGGCGAAGCGCGCAAGTTGACCGATCTGAAAGGGTCTTTTAACAGCTGCGAGTGGTCGCCTGATGGGCGCAAACTGCTGCTGACTTTTCGTAAGAAAGACCAGGAGGAGATTGATCGGGAGGCAGACCCGCAGAAGAAGGAGTTGGGGATCGTTGCCCGCCACATCACCCGCGTCTTTTTTAAGGGGGATGGGATAGGGTATTTGCCGCAAGAGCACTCTCATATCTGGACGGTGGACGTGGCTACGGGCGAGGCGACGCAGTTGACGGATGGGGGGTATGACGAAGGAGACGCCATCTGGTCGCCAGACGGGCAGCAGATTTTGTTTGTCTCTAATCGCAGCGAAGACCCTGATTTTGAGTTGGATGCGGATGAGTTGTATGTGATGCCGGCAACCGGCGGACCCTTCAGCAAAATTGAAACCGATCACGCTTTCCAGAAATATATGCCCAGTTGGTCCCCCGATGGGCAATCTATCGCCTACCTGGGGCGACGCACCTCTGGCAACTGGTGGCAAAATACTTGCCTCTACGTCGTGCCTGCCGCCGGCGGCACGGCGCGTAACCTGACGGCGCATTTCGATGTGCATCTTTCCAGCGCTACCCTGGGGGATGTGGTGGGGCTGCCTATGCTGCGCCCCACCTGGGCCGCGGACAGCCAGACCATTTACTTCCAGGTCACCCGTCATGGTAAACAGCCGCTGATGGCGCTGTCGCTGGCGAGCGACGAACCCCAACTGAGTACCCTGGTGGCTGGCGGGGCGGTGGGCAGCTACAGCTTCGACCGGAATAACGACAAAGTCGCCTACTTCCAGACGGACATGACCGACCCAGGCCAGATTTGGGTACAGCAGTTGGCGGACGGTGCGGCTTGCCGGCTAAGCCAACACAATGAATGGCTGGCGGAAGTGGCTCTGGGGCAGATTGAGGAAGTCTGGTTTGACGGCGGCGCGAATGATCAACATCCTTCCCGCAAAATCCAGGGATGGATCTTGACGCCGCCCGAATTTGACCCGGCGAAGCAGTACCCATCCGTTTTGGAGATTCATGGCGGCCCCCAGATGCAGTATGGTTACTCGTTCATGGCCGAGTTTTTTGTTCTGGCGGCGCAGGGGTACGTCGTTTACTTTTCTAATCCGCGCGGCAGCCAGGGGTATGGCGACGATCATTGCGGCGCCATCTACAACAACTGGGGCACGATTGATTTTGCGGACATTATGGCCTGGGCAGATTACCTGGAACAGCAGCCCTATATTGACCGCGAGCGGATGGGGGTGACGGGCGGCAGTTACGGCGGTTATATGACCGGCATGATTGTGGGGCGCAGCCAGCGGTTTAAGGCGGCGGCGGCGCAGCGGGTGGTGAGCAATTTCACCAGTATGTGGGGTTCCAGCGACTTTAACTGGGGCTGGACGAGAGCTTTGGGCGATCAGACCCCATGGGAAAATATCGAGAATTATTGGCGGCAATCGCCTATGTGCTATATCGGCGGCGCCAAAACGCCCACGCTGGTTATTCACAGCCAGAATGATTTCCGCTGCAATCAGGAGCAGGGCGAGCAGTTGTATGTGGCTTTGCGCAAGCTGGGGGTGGACAGCGAACTGGTGCTGTTCCCCGGCGAATCGCATGGTCTCTCCCGCGGTGGGCGTACTGACCGGCGGGTGGCTCGCTTGCAACACATCGCTCGCTGGATGAATAAGTATTTGCAGCGTTAGCTAAAGACGGGGTTACTTCTTGAGGTTTAAGAAAATAATCTGGTAAACGGGGGTGGGGACACCCCCAGGTGAGGACACCCCCAGGTGGGGACACCCCCAGGGGCAGACCCCTATCCCCCAACCCCCTTTCCCCTAAAGGGGGAAGGGGGCTTTTGGGAGAGGGCGAGGGGGGCGCAGCGCCCCTCACCCTACATTACCCCTCCCCTGGAAATGGGGGCGGGTTTTTGAGATAGTGAGGAAACGATGACAACAAGGGTCAAGCGGCTGGATGGCGGGAGGGAGGGAACATCTGCCCGTTGGCTGGATGATGTGCGCTTTGATTGGATTTTCGTCGCGCTGTGCGGCTGGATCCTGGTGGGGGCGTTTACGGACGGGTGGGCGCACAGTCATGGGCGGACGGATGAGACGTTTTTTACGCCCTGGCACGCACTTTTGTATTCAGGGTTTGTGGCGGCGGTGGTTTTTGCCGGCATTACCTGGCGCGCCAATCGCCAACGCGGCTATCGCGGCTGGGCGCTGCTGCCCCCTGGCTACGAACTGACGCTGGTGGGATTGGGGCTTTTTGGTCTTGGCGGTCTGGGCGACATGGTGTGGCACACCCTTTTTGGCGTGGAAGCTGATCTGGAAGCGATGTACAGCCCCACCCATTTGATTCTTATGATTGGTCTGCTGCTGGTGGTCACGGGCCCGATTCGCGCTGCCTGGCGACGATGGCAGCTTGTGCCTGATCCGCCGCTGCCCTTGCTCCTGTCACTGGCTTACACGCTGTCCCTGCTGACGTTCCTTACCTTCTTCACCAACGTTTTTACCATGCCGTATCCGCAGATGACTGCCGGAGCAGGCGAAGAACTGGGCATTGGCGCCATCTTGCTGCAATCCAG
This sequence comes from Chloroflexota bacterium, assembly GCA_019136785.1. GTDB lineage: Bacteria > Chloroflexota > Anaerolineae > Promineifilales > Promineifilaceae > JAGVTM01. The sequence continues at coordinate 3,065 of JAGVTM010000002.1, forward strand.
TTTGTTGACAGCCTTTATGCTGTTTGTGCTGCGGCGCTGGCAGTTGCCTCTGGGCAGCTTCACGTTGATTTTGACGCTGGTGTTCACGGGGATGGCTGTTATCACGGATGAGTATCGCTTTATCCCGGCGATGGCGCTGGGAGGCATAGTCGCGGATGGACTGAATGAATATTGGCTGCCGGCCCGCCTGATCACGGCGCAGACGCGCTGGTTTGCTTTTGGCGTGCCGGCATTTCTCTACGCCGCCTATTTCATCACCCTCTTTCTGACAGGGGGCGTTGCCTGGAGTATTCACCTTTGGGCGGGCGGCATTTTTCTGGCTGGCTTGATGGGTTTGCTGACCAGTTATTTGCTTTGGCCGCCGGCGGCGCCGGAGGGCGTCAGCTAAACGGGGTCAGGATGGCGGTTTCTGCCGGCAGCGCCTGCCGCGGCAGCAACTGCCGCACCTGCGCCACATCCTGCCCGATTTGGGCCACTAAATCATTCAGGCTGTCAAATTTCTGTTCTGGGCGGATATGCGCCAGGAAATCGAGCGTTATTTCCTGCCCGTAGAGATCGCCCTGAAAATCCAACACGTGCGTTTCCACCACCAGATGGGAACCGTCCACGGTGGGGCGCACGCCCACGTTGGTGGCGGCGTTGTACCGTTCGCCGTTGATCCAGGCGTAAGTGGCGTAGACGCCGTTTGCCGGCAGTAACTGCTCCTCCCACACTGCCAGATTAGCCGTGGGGAAGCCGATAGCCCGTCCCCGCTTTTGCCCGGTTGTGACTACTCCGCTCAGGCGATAGGGCCGCCCCAGGCAGGCGGCAGCGTCCTCCACGTCCCCCGCGCTCAGGCTCTGGCGGGTACGGCTGCTGCTCACCCGTTTCCCGCCCAACAGCAGCAAATCGGTGACTTCGTGTACCGTGAACCCCATTTCTGGGCCTAGCTGGCGCAAATAGTCAGCGTTGCCTTCTCGCTGATACCCCAGTGAGAAACTGCCGCCCCACAACTGGCGCATATCCAACTGCTGCCGCAAACGGGCCATGAAAACCGCCGCCCGCGTATGGCGTACCTCATCATCAAAGGGATGGGTGATGATCAGGTCTAGCCCCTGTTCCGCCAGCAGCCGCACCCGCCGCTCCAGCGGCGTCAGATAGATGCGTCCCTTTGTGCCGCGGATCAGGACAATGGGGTGAGGGAAGAAGGTTAAGACGGCGGCTCTGGCGCCATGCTGGCGCGCCTGCGCCACCATTTGCTGTAAGAGCATCTGATGTCCACGATGAACGCCATCAAATACGCCAATAGCCAGGTAGGTTGGTTGGGTTGGAGAGGCTTGCGCCAGGTCGGAGATGCGAGTGAAAGAATACGTCATAGTTTATTCGTGATAGCCCTCACTGAAAATGTCAATCATCAGCCGGGGGTCGCCCAACGGGTAAAGAATGGGACAGGTGGCCCCATGATCCAGGTATTCGCGTACCTTAGCCTTTACTTCGGCGGGCGAGCCGCTGGCAGTACACATTTGTACCACATCATCGGGCACAAGGTGCATAGCATTTTCAATTTCCTCTTCGGTGGCGGGCCAGGTTAACACCTGGTGGATGTCATCCAGCAGTTCCTGGCTGACGCCGCTGGCTTTCATCAGGTGCGGCTGCTGCCCCAGGTATTGCGTCATCATCTTGCGGGCGGCGTTTAACGCCTTCTGGCGGTCATGGTCTACGGAGCAAATGACCAACTGGGGACGGTCAATGTCTTCCAGGCTGCGTCCGGCTTTCTTTGCTCCCTGCTGCAGAGCGTCCAGCGCTTCCAGATTATATTTGGGATGAACCAGATAGTTGAGGCAGACGCCATCGGCAATTTCGCCCGCCAGTTCCATCATCTTCATGCCCGTGGCGCCGATGTAAATGGGGACGTGGCGGGGCGTCTTGCGCCCATGCACCACGTCAAGCTGGATGCCGTCCACGTAATGGAACTCGCCATGATAGGTGACGTTTTCCAGGCGCAGCAGGGGACGCAGCACTTCGATGGTTTCGCGCATGGCGCTCAGCGGCTTGCGCCGCTCGATGCCCACTTTGCGCGCCAGCGGATCCCACCAGGCGCCAATACCGCAAATAATGCGGTCTGGGGCCAGGTCATCCAGGGTGAGGAAGGTGGCTGCCAGCAAGCCAATGTTGCGCGTCCAGTTGTTAATCACGCCGCTGGCGATTTTGATGCGGCTGGTGTGGGCGGCGAAAGCGGCCATAGGCACAATGGCATCGCGTACCAGCCGGCTTTCCGCCTGCCAGACGGCTTCAAAACCATGCGCTTCGGCATATTTAGCCAGTTCGATCCCCTCGGAGAGAGGGTGGGCATCTTGTAAGTAGAGGGCAACGCGATCTGGGGTCATGGGATTTTCCTCCGCGAACTAATGGTACAGCGTAATTATTCACCGCAAAGACGCAAAGAACGCAAAGATAGGAGAGAACGTTTGCGGTTTTCACGTTGTTTGCAGTCAAGTTCCAGAAAACCTGTATGGTTACAGGCGAACTTTGTGTAACGGCGTAACTGCTCAAGAGCGATGCGCCCGTTTTTATGGGCGTCGTACCTTGTCAGCCGTAGTAAGGAACGGGGGCAGGTGGTAAAGGATGGCGTTCGATGACGCGGTAGGCAGTCCAATCTTCTTCGGTGTCTACATCGAACTGCACACCGGGCAGTTTTATGGTGGTTAACTGCCGGGCGCGCCGCAAGGCTTCTTGTTGGTGTTTGTGGAAACTGCCGGGGCCGTATTGAAAGGTGAATTCTAGCGGCGGCGACAACAGCAGGGCATTGGTGCCTTCACATTCCAGGTCGGGACAGATGATGGCCTGGGGCTGGCTCTGTTCGCTGTCTGCCGGCAGAGCCAGGGCGAGTTTGACAATATCATCGGCGGTGATGAAGGGGAGGTCTGCGGGCAAGATCAGGATGCTGTCGGCGCCTCGCGCTGCTGTCACGCCGGCGGCGCGCGTGACGGCCTGGTTCAGCCCTTGCCTG
>JAGVTM010000212.1 GCA_019136785.1 Chloroflexota bacterium
GAATCCAATATTTACCACGACGACGCATCTGACGCACGATGGTGCGGCGAATGGCTTCTATCTGCCGGCTGGTGATCCAGCCCGGCGCCATTGCCTGCAGTCCAAAATCGCCATGGAGGAGTTCCGTGCCGCCTTTCGCCATGCCTCGCATACGCCCACGAAACTGCTTGCGATACTTGACGCGTTTTGGCATTAACATAATCTATTCTCCAGATAACGCCGATCATATGATCGGCCGAACGCTGCTGTCTGCGTGTGAAGGGGCCTTAGCGCGTCCGCCAGTTCAAAATGTGTTTTGCGGACGTACCCTTCTAGCTGCTGATGTAAACGTCCGTGGCTTCTTTCTGTGGCAAAACTTCGCCTTTGTAAATCCACACTTTAATGCCAATCCGGCCAAAGGTGGTCAAGGCTTCGGCGAAGCCATATTCAATGTTGGCGCGTAAGGTGTTCCGCGGCACACGCCCGTCCCACACCTTTTCCTTGCGCGCCATTTCCGCGCCCGACAGCCGTCCGCCCGCTTCAATGCGAATGCCCTGCGCGCCCTGGCGCATGGCTTGCCCCACGGCGCGCTTCATGGCCCGGCTGTGGGAGATGCGTCGTTCTAGCTGTCCGGCAATATTTTCGGCCACCAGGCGGGCGTCCAGGTCGGGCTGCGTAATCTCTTCCACTTCCAACTTGACCAATTTGTTGGTCAGGTCCTTCAATTTACCCCGCAATTTTTTGACAGTTTCCCCTTTGCGGCCAATCACGATGCCAGGTTTTGCTGTCCAGACCACAACTTGCACTTGATTTGGAAACCGTTCGATTTCGATAGTGGAAATGCTGGCTTGCGGCAGCTCTTTTCTAACCATCTCGCGGATGGCGAAATCTTCATGCAGCAGATCGCGATACCGCTCACCTTCGGCATACCAGCGGGTATTCCAGTCGCGGATGATCTTCAAACGAAATCCGGTAGGATGTACTTTACGCCCCAAGGTTAATTCTCCTTACTCAAGATAACTGGTCGCTTCACGCTCGGCCAGGATAACGGTTATGTGAGAGGTGCGGCGCATAATCGGCTTAAACCGTCCGCGTGCGCCGAAGCGTCCGCCATAGGGGCGCAAACGATTGCGCGGTCCTTCGTCAGCGTAAATGCGGCTGATAAACAAATCGTCAGCTTCCATGCCAAAGTTCTCTTCAGCGTTGGCAATGGCTGACTGAACCAGTTTGAAAACGGGTTCAGCCGCCCGATTGGGCATGAAGCGTAAGATTTCCAGCGCCTCTTCCGCATCTTTTCCACGAACTGTGTCAATAACCAGGCGCACTTTTTGCGGTGAAATGCCAATGTGCCGGGCTACCGCTTTAACTTCGAATGCTTCTATCATCGTTATCTACGCCCTTTCTTTTCTGCTTTGCTGATGTGGCCGCGAAAGGTGCGGGTAGGGGCAAATTCACCCAGCTTGTGCCCCACCATGTTCTCGGTGATGTAAATGGGAATGTGCCGGCGGCCGTCGTAGACAGCAATGGTGTGCCCAACCATTTGCGGGAAAATGGTGCTTGCCCGTGACCAGGTACGAATGACCTGGCGGGCGCCAGTGTCGTTTAATTTCTCGACTTTCTTTAGCAGTTTCGGGGCCACGAAAGGTCCCTTCTTCAGTGATCTTGACATAGTCGTGTCTCCTAACGGCGTTTCTTGCTGCGGCGACGGAAGATAAACTTGTCCGTAGACTTATTGCTGCGGGTGTGCCTGCCCTGCGCGGGTTTCCCCCAGGGGGTCTTGGGGCCAGCCATGCCGATGGGCGAGCGGCCCTCGCCGCCGCCATGTGGATGGTCGCGCGGGGTCATGGCCGAACCGCGCACGGTAGGCCGGATGCCCATATGGCGCTTGCGCCCGGCTTTACCCAGCGACACGTTGCCGTGTTCGACGTTGCCAACCTGCCCGATGGTAGCCCGGCAATCTTGCCGGATATACCGTTCTTCGCCAGATGGCAGCCGGACGGTGGCGTATTGTTCTCCTTCTTTAGCCAGGAGTTGGGCTGAAGTGCCGGCAGAGCGCACCATCTGCCCCCCACGCCCCGGCTGCAATTCGATATTGTGCACCAGGGTCCCTAAGGGAATGTTGCGGATAGGCATGGTGTTGCCCGGCCGAATTTCCGTCCGCTCATCGCTCAAGATCGTGTCCTTGACGCGCAGCCCCAGCGGCGCAATCACGTACCGCTTTTCGCCATCCGCGTAAACCACCAGCGCGATTCGCGCCGAGCGATTGGGATCATACTCAATGGAATCAATCCGGCCCGGAATGCCAATCTTATCCCGCCGGAAGTCAATCTGACGGTAACGCCGCTTGTGACCGCCGCCGCGGTGACGCACAGTCACCTTGCCGCGCACGTTGCGCCCGCCTCGTTTACGTAGCCCGGTAGACAGAGATCGCTCGGGCCGGCTGCGCGTGATTTCTTCAAACGTCTGGCCGCTCATTCCGCGGCGACCAGGCGAGGTTGGTTTAAATACTTTAATGGGCATGTTTCCTCCAGAGATGGGTTTGTGTCTGTGCCTCAGACGCGATTTCGCCCTGAGTGGGAACGTAACCCCACCGCCGCGAAACCGTCATCCCTGCTTAGCGCAGCGCAGCCACGCCCTAAACGCCTTCAAACACGTTAATCGAGTTCCCAGGCGCCAGGGTCACGATAGCTTTCTTCCAGCCGGACTTACGCACAGCCATGCGCCGCAGCCGGCGCGCCCGTTTTGCCGGCATATTCGCTATCCGCACCTTTTCCACGGTGATGTTGGGATAGGCTAACTCCAGCGCCTTCTTGATCTCAACCTTATTGGCTGTCGGATGCACCACAAACGTATACTGGTTATATAAGTCCAGCATCAGGGTGGCTTTTTCTGTTACCACCGGTCGTCGAATAATCTCTCGCCAATGCATCGCTTATTCCTCCTCATCCATGGCATACGTATAAGCGTCTTCCTGGCCGAGGAAGTTCTCAATAGCTTCCAGAGAGTCCAGCGATAACACGACTTTCTCGTAGCCCAGCAAATCCCGCACGTTCAGATAGGTGTCGCTGAGCAGTTTGACGTCGCGCAGATTGCGCGCCGACAGTGCCACGTTATTGTCGCCGGCTGCCGGCAGCAGCAGCAGCACACTGTTGTCCCCTGCCAGCCGGTTCAGGGCCATAGACATTTCTTTCGTGCGCGGCGCAGCTACTTGTAGTTTGTCCACGACCACCAGGTTGCCTGTTTGGGCTTTAATGGAAAGCGCGGAGCGTAAGGCTGCCCGCCGCATTTTACGCGGCATGTCCTTGCTGTAATCTCGCGGCTTAGGCCCATGCGCCACGCCGCCGCCCACAAAAATCGGCGCACGCCGGCTGCCGTGACGGGCGCGCCCCGTCCCCTTCTGCCGGTACCACTTAGCCGTAGTGCGGTTTATTTCACCCCGCGTCTTGGCTTTGTGTGTACCCTGGCGTGCATTGGCTAATTGTCGTACAAGCGCCTGGTGCATCAGGCCGCGGTTGATCTTGGCTTCAAAAATTGCGGGCGAAAGCTCAACCTGGTCAACCTGCTCACCAGCCATGTTCATAACAGGAACTTCCATCACACTGTCTCCACTTAGCTCTTCGCAGCTTCTCGAATGATAACCAGGCCGCCTTTGGCCCCAGGCACAGCGCCTTTGACCGCAATCAGATTCCTGGCGGCGTCAATGCGTACCACTTCCAAATTCTGGGCAGTCGTGCGATCATTGCCCATCCGGCCAGCCATGCGCGTTCCCTTAAACACGCGGCCCACGTGCGACGTAGAGCCAATGGAGCCGGGCGCCCGATGACGGTCAGATTGACCGTGCGTTTTAGGCCCGCCGCTGAAACCATGGCGCTTCACGCCGCCCTGGAAGCCGCGACCTTTGCTTTTCCCAGTCACATCAATGTGACTGCCAGCTTGAAATTGTTCGACGGTTAAAACCTGGCCCACCTGGAACTCAGCCGCCGATTTGGTGCGAAACTCGCGCAAATAGCGTAATGCCGGCAGGCTCTTCATAAGTTTCCGTGGCTGAGGCTTGTTGCCCCTTTTCTTGTCAGCCTTGGTCCGTCCTAAATGCCCCAATTGTCCGCCGGTCAACCGGTGTTCTTTGGTTTCGGCGAAACCCAATTGCACTGCGTTATATCCGTCTGTCTCTTCAGTTTTGACTTGCGCTACGTAGCAGGGCCCGGCTTGAATCAGGGTGACGGGAATAGCCGCGCCGCCCTCTTCAATGATCTGGGTCATACCTACCTTAAAGCCCAGTAATCCTTTCATGCCAACCTCCACGGACTGTCAGCCCACCAGGCTGGAGCTGCATCATCCGAAATATGCCTCGTGCAGCGCGAATCCCCCGCCCGTCCAGACGCCCGTCTGAACGGATGCAGGCAGTCGCGTCATGCTTACGTGCTGTTTAGATAGAAATCTCGATATCCACGCCTGCCGGCAGATTCAAACGCATCAACGTGTCAATCGTCTTGGAATCAGGATTGACCACGTCAATCAACCGTTTGTGCGTCCGAATCTCGAAATGCTCGTGCGAATCTTTGTCAATGAACGTGCTGCGCCGCACCGTGAAACGCTCAACCCGCGTGGGCAGCGGCACCGGGCCTAACACTTCTGCCCCCGTTCGTTCCGCCGTGCCCACAATGCGCTTGGCTGATTGATCCAAAACGCGGTGATCATATGCCTTCAGGCGAATTCGTATTTTTTGAGCCATGCTGTTGCCTCAGTGAAAAGGGCGCGAAGATTGCCAGACTTTTCTCTTGATCTTTGCCATCTTCACGTCTTTGCGGTAAATAGTTACAAAGTAACTATACAGTCCCTCTGGAACTCAGCCACCGTAACGCGCAAACCCCAAAGTTTTCTTCTCTGTCTTTGCGTTCTTCGCGTCTTTGCGGTGAATAAGTTGCCCTATTCCAAAATCTTCGTAATAACGCCCGCGCCGACGGTCACGCCGCCTTCACGAATGGCGAAACGGCTGCCTTCTTCCAACGCCACTGGCGTAATCAACTCCACCACCAGGTTCACGTTGTCCCCAGGCATCACCATCTCCACACCCTCCGGCAGGGAGATTTCGCCCGTCACGTCCATCGTGCGAATGTAAAACTGCGGCCGGTAACCCGGGAAGAACGCCTTGTGCCGCCCGCCTTCGTCCTTGCGCAGCACATACACTTCGCTCTGGAACTTCTTGTGCGGCGTGATGCTCTTCGGCTTGGCCATCACCTGCCCGCGCTCTACTTCCTCGCGACCCACGCCGCGCAGCAGCAGACCCGCGTTGTCGCCCGCTTCCACCTTGTCCAGCACCTTGTGGAACATTTCCATCGAGGTGACTATCACCTTGCGGATGTCGTCCCGCAGCCCCACGATTTCCACTTCCTGCCCCGGCAGCAGCACGCCGCGCTCCACGCGCCCGGTGACCACCGTGCCTCGCCCCTTGATGGAGAACACGTCTTCCACGGGCATCAGGAACGGCTTGTCCACGTCTCGCTTCGGTTCGGGGATGTACTCATCCACCACCCGCATCAGTTCCCAGATGCAGGCATACTCCGGCGCGTCCGGGTCCCGGCTGTCGCTTTCCAACGCCAACAGGGCGCTGCCGCGCACGATAGGCGTTTCGTCCCCAGGGAACTCGTAGCTGTCCAGCAGTTCGCGCAGTTCCAGTTCCACCAGTTCCAGCAGTTCCTCGTCATCCATCATGTCGCATTTGTTCAGGAAGATGACCATTGCCGGCACTTCCACCTGCCGCGCCAGCAGCACGTGCTCCCGCGTCTGCGGCATCGGCCCATCCGGGGCGGCGACCACCAGGATAGCCCCGTCCATCTGCGCCGCGCCCGTGATCATGTTCTTGATGTAGTCGCGGTGACCGGGGCAGTCCACATGCGCATAGTGGCGGTGCGCCGTCTGGTACTCCACGTGGGCGATGGCAATGGTGATACCGCGCTCGCGCTCTTCAGGGGCGTTGTCAATGCTGTCGAAGGCGCGGTAGTCCGCCCAACCTTTGAGAGACAGCACCTTGGTGATGGCTGCCGTCAGCGACGT
>JAGVTM010000613.1 GCA_019136785.1 Chloroflexota bacterium
TGGACACCCGCCGCAGCAGCCAGCCATAATACAGCCACAGTCCCAGGCAGGCAGCTGCCGCCACCCAGATGCAATACCAGCGGCTGCCCAGCGCCCGCGTATAGAAGTCGTAAATGCCTATCACGGCGCAAAGCAGCATGATTCCCCACAACTTCGCTTTCATTTGCCGTACCGCCTGGCGACTGATCAGCAGGGGGTGTCTGGCAGCAGCGCCTTTTTTCATCCCAACACCTCCAGGATGTCGTAGGCTTCCACCAGGTCGCGCACCCCGCGCAGCCGCAGCGCCCCGCGCGTGGTGGCCCGCACTTGATGGGACACCAGTTCGTAGGCGGCCCGGCTGCACAGGATGCCTTGCGGGTGCGCTTCGCCTTGCAGCCGCGAGGCGACGTTCACGGGCGTACCGACAGCCGTATAGCTCTTGAGCATGTCGCTGCCAAAGACGCCAATGGTGCAGCCCCCGGTGCTGATACCGATGCGTACCTGGAGTTGTGCCGGCAGCGCGCTCTGCCAACGCCGGGCTAATGCTTCCACTTGATGCAGCATGGCTACAGCCGTCTGCATGGCGGCCAACACCTGGCTGGGCGGGTCGGCGGCTTCTGGCGCGCCAAACAGGACCATCAAACCATCCCCAATAAACTTATCTACCATGCCCCCATGCACCAGGGCGATGGCTGTCATTTCGCGTAGGTAGTCATTGAGAATAGCCGCCAGCTTGTTGGGCTGGAGCACTTCTGTCAGTGTGGTGAAGCTGACAATGTCTACAAACAGGATGGTAATCGTCCGCCGTTCAAACACTTCCACCGGGCCGATTTCGCCAGACAACACGCTGTCCGCCACCGATTCAGGCAGAAAGCGGCGCAAGTCACCGCTGAGAACCAGTTCCGCCAACTGCTCTTCCAGGCGGGCTTCCAATCGTTGGTTAAGTTCCACCAGCCGGCGTTCCTGGGCGCGGGCGTGCAGCAGGCTGTGAGCACAATAACGGGTATGGCTCCCAAATCAAAGTCGGCGCGCATGGCGTTCAAAAGCGCCTGGCCATCCATGTGCGGCATAGCCAGATCGGTGAGCACCAGGTCTGGACGCAGGGCGTAAACCTGACGCAGGGCTTCCATGCCATCGGCGGCGGTGACCACGCGGTAGTGGGGATTCAGCAGTTGGTACAACTGGCTGCGCACCTGGTCATTGTCATCGGCAATCAGCAGCAGCGATCTGGCAGCGGCGGGTTCATCTGGTGGGGAAAGGATAGCCGGCGGGCGGGGAAAGGGATTGAGGGCGTTGTGGCTGGAGGGCGCAGAGGGGGATGGGGCAGCAACGGCTGCCGCTTCGACGGGGAGCGGCAGGGGCAGCCCTTGCCAGGCTGACCACGCCCCAATCAGGCTCTGGTTCAGGGCGGGCCAGTCGGATACCACCAGCAGCAGGCCAGGTTCGCGTGGGCTGAACAAAAAGCGGGAGAACCACGGCCGCTGGCTGCTGCGCAAGTGAGGCAGTTTGGGTGTCTGAATGAGCAGGCATGGCTGCCTGTACACCTGGCTGAGTAGATTAAGCTCATTGAAACGCAGTTCCTGGACAGGAAAGTGCTGCCCCATCTGCGCAATTTTGACCGCAGCAATCTGATCAAAGGACACATCCAGCGTTTTCAAAGCGCCGCGCAGCCGCAGCCGATCGGTCAGCACCTGCACCTGGCAGCGCGGCAGCCAGAATGTGACAAATCCCCACAGCGCCAGCAGCACAAACAGCAGCCACAGCCACCGGCTGTCCTGAAAGGTAACTCCATCGTAGAGTGCAATGCCGGCCAGGATGAGCCAGGATGCCAGCAATCTACGCCGCCAGCGACGGCTCATCAGGCTGTAGATTAACAGTCTGTGCGAGGTTATTTCACGCATGCGCCGGCGCCCGGAGACGGGGGTGTTTTGTAGCTTTTGGGCAGCGGGCAGAGGGTATTGGGCCATGTTGCCCTCAAAACTGAAAGCCTTCCCGATAGGGAATGATTTTGTAACTGAAGTTGGCGACGAAGGTCAGCAGTTCCTGGTTGAGCTGCAGCCAGTTGTCATTGTGGCGCAGCGCCAGCGCCCGTTCCAT
>JAGVTM010000179.1 GCA_019136785.1 Chloroflexota bacterium
GATTGAGGGGGGTGTTAAACAAGACCATCACAGCATCCCCCATAAACTTGTCAATCACCCCTTCATGCTGGCTAACGACCACGCTGGCGATGGTGAAGTAACCGTTGATGATTTCGATCAACTGTTCCGGCGGCAACTGTTCGGCAAAAGCGCTGAAGCCGCGCACGTCGGCAAACAAGATGGTGATGGTTTGCCGCTGCGGTCGCTGCGCTGCTGCCAGGTCATGCACCCGATCCACCAATCCCGGCGGCAGGTAGCGGCGCACGCCAGCCAGCCGCTTCTTTTCGGTCACGTCGTCCAGCACAATGGTCACGCCCAATGGCTGCTGCTGTCCGTCACGGAGGGGGGCGCAGTTTAACGTTAAGGTAATCCGTTCGCCGCTTTCGGGCGCGCCTGTTTCCACTTCCGCGTAGCGTGGGCTGCCCTACCGCTTGACCTGCTGTACCATTACTTCTACAACGCGGCTGAGGTCCTTAAATGCAGTCTGGTAGTTCAAGGGCGCGGCGGCGTGGGGATCAATACCCAACATGCGAGCAGCGGCGCGGTTGTACATGGAAATCTGATCGTGCAAGTCAATAGTGATTACGCCGCTGGCGATGGACTCAAACACGTCATCCATCAGATATTTCAGTTCGGTGATATTGGCTAACTGATCGCGAATTTGACGGAAAAGGCGCGCGTTTTCAATGACGCTGGCTGCCTGGTTGGCGAAAGCAGCTAATAAGTTGCGGTCGGCTTCCACGAAGATGTTGGAGACGGCGCGGCTGTCCGCGTAGATAACGCCAAAGGTCACGCCCTTGCTGTGCAGCGGCACGCACAGGATGGAGCGCAAATTGTAATGGATGATGCTTTCATATTCCGTAAAGCGGGGGTCTGAACGGGCATTGGTGGTGACAACGGGAATTCCGGTCTGGAAGACGCTGACCACGATGCTGCGGCTGATGTCGAAGGTGGTTTGCTCAATACTCTCCTGATTGATATTGCGCGCCACTTGCACCTCCAGCTTGCCTGTATTTTCATCCAGAAGCATCAGCAAGGCGCGTTCGGCGCGCAGCAAAATGACAATACTGTCCATGACCAGGTTGAGCAGTTCGGCAATGTCCAGGGAAGAACTCATGGCCTGACTGATCGTCTGCAAGCGGCGGAGCTGGCTGAGTTCGGCGCGGTGGGCGCTTAGTTCCTGGTCCAGGGTGAGCAGGGACTGGTATAGACGGAGATAGAGGCGAATGAGGGTTGTATTGCCCGGCAGCAGGTCTAAAGTGTGATTGGTCTTTAACAGTTGTCGCTGCTGTTCCAGAGCCACACCCAATCTGTCTAGCAGGCTGCGCCATGTCAAAGAGTCAGTTTGGATAGAATCAGAGGTAGAGTCAGGCAATTCAACCTCGCTGGCTGGGGCTGCCGCCAATAGGGAACGAAAGCCCTGTGGTAAGCGGGCGCTCGTTATGCCTGGTTATTATATTGCAGGGCAAGTGTGGGGCAAGAAAGCGGCAATTTTCAATTTGAACGGGCTTGCTCTCTTAGCTGCTGGTGAGGGAAGCCCCCCTTCCCCTGGCGGCAATTCCGCCGCAGGCTGTGCAGCCAAATGAGAATTGCCGGCAAGAAAGCTGCCGGCGGTAGCGCTGCACTTAGCGGGAAATTACATAAGACCGGTGGGAGAAGAGAGGAGTTTCCGGAGAGGGCGAGGGCGCTTTGCGCCTCGCTCACCATTACGCCTTCCCTGGCAATGGGGGCGGATTACGGACGGTTTTGCTTGTGGACGTAATAGATGTAGCCCACTCCCAGCATCAACGAGAAGCTGAACCATTGCACGGCGTAGCCCAGGTGGGAGCCGTCGGACAGGTCAACTTCGAGGGAAAGGCGATAGGGCATGGCGGCGCTGGCTGGCGGAACGTCTGCTTCTGGCGCCTGTTGAATGTAGAAGGAGAGGAGGGGATAGGGGAGTTGGGCGGCTATGCCGGCAACATCCACGCGAAACCATTCCTGTTGCGGCGCAGCCAATACAGCTAGAGCAGCGCGGGGTTGGTTGGGCAGCGTTTCCGCAGGCCGAATGTAACCCGTAACCGTGACCACACCTGTCACTGGAAAGTCGGGCCAGGCGGCCAGGCCATCGTCGCTGCCCGGAATCCAACCACGATTGACCAGGACAGCCTGGTCGCTGCCGGCAATTTGCAGCGGCGTGATGACGTGCTGCCCCAACCGTTCGTTATACCGCTGCTGCACCACAAAAACCTGACGGGCTATATCGTAACTGCCCACCACCGTTACCTGGCGATAACGGGCGGCGCTGCCCGTGTCTGGCGGCGGTTCATGATTCAAGTCCAGCGGCGGCGCAGCCAACTGCGCCTGGATAACGGCGTTGGCGGCGCGGCGCTGTTCCAATCGCTCAAGCTGCCATACTCCCAGACGAGCCAGCAGGATCATGCCGGCAATCACCAGCAGCGTCGTCCACCACCACTGGCGACTAAACAGCAAGGAAAGTTGGAGGCGGCAACCGGTCATGCTAACTCTCGCGGGGGCGGGCGGGGCGGGGTGGGCGAGCAGGCGCAGCGTGGGAGCGGGCGCGGCTCTGCGCCAACCAGCCAGCCAGCGCCAGAACGCCTATGATGGCCGCCCACACGGGCCAGCCCACGCTCACTGCCGGACGTACCTCTTTGTCAAAAGAGAGTGCGCCACCGCCGTCTGGCCCGCTCACCTCAATTAGAAAACGCCACAACCCCGTCTGCGTCACCTCGAAGTCCGCCTCATAATACAGCTTATTCAGCGCTTCTGCGCTGGTAGCCAACGCCTCAATGGGAATGCGCCCGTCTCCTGCCGGCAGCGGCTGCGCCGTCACCCGCACCACTGCGCCTAAAACCGGCTCGCCAGCGGCGTTATCGCTGCCGGGCGCCGGCTGTGACACGGCTATGGTGACGTGCATTGGCCCCTGGCGCGGAGTATCGGATTGCAGCCAGACGGAAACCAGGTAAGGGCCCGCGGCGGCGTTTGACAACTGCAAGGCGCCGCCGCCATGCGCCCAGGCTGGCGACACGCGCCCAAACAGGGCAGCCAGGAAAAACAGACACAACCCCAAGGCCGCGCTGCCCGCGCCGCGCCAGCAGCGAATCCAGCGGCGTTTCATTGTTTTGCTTCCATGCCGGGCGCCAGCAGCGCCGCGCCGCCATCCCATCTGGCGGCGGAACGAGGCGGCTGCCGCTCCTCACGCTGCAAGCGGCGGAAGATTAAGACCAGGGCCGCAATGACGTACATCATGCTGCCCGGAATCCACATCAACAAACCGCCAAGCTGCTGATCATACAGGACGGAAATGCCAAACAGGCGGGGGACGGATAAATAATGGGTGTAGATGATGGATTCGGAGAAGGCGATGAAGATGCCGGCAATCATGTTCGGCGGCACGCCGCCAATGGCATAGATCACTTTCGCCAGCGTGGAGGGACGGCGACCCAAAATGGGCGCTGCGCCGGTCAACTGCCACCAATAGAACATAGCCACGCCAAAGAAGCTCAAGTGCTCCAGGTCGTGCAGCCAATCTATGCGCAAAGCGGCGTTGTACGCCTGCGGGTCGTGCCATCCCCACAGCACCGTGATCAGCAGCAGCCAGACAATGCCCGGCGCTGCCAGCCGCTGCAGCCCGGCGCGAAATCGCGAGTTTCTGTTAAAGGCGTGGACAACGAGGGTGCGTAAGGATGCCGGCATTCCCCACACCCCCACAGGAAACGGCTCCGCCAGCCACAACAATGGCGGGGCGACCATCATCAACAGCAAATGCTGTACCATGTGAAACAGAAATAACTGATCGCTCAGAACGTCAATAGGCGAGAGCAAAGCCAGAGCCACGGCAGCCAACCCGCCCAGATAAGACGCCAATCGCCAGCCATTTGCTAAAAGATGCTGCTTTTGTCGTAGCTGCCGCCAACCCCGGATGTATAACGTTCCCGCCAGTAACAGGGCCAGGATAACATCAGCGCGCCACCCCCAGGAACGGAGTAACGCGCTGCTAATTGGATCCATAGTTTGTTTAACCTGAGTAGCGCGCGGCGAAAGCGCGGCTACGGGTAGGCATGGGTTCGCGGTTTATAGATGAACCGCCTGACCAATGAGATACAACGCCGGGTAGAAGAACACCCAGACAACGTCCACGTAGTGCCAGTAAACGGCGCAGGCTTCCACGCCCCAATGCTGTTCGGCATTGTAATGTCCGCGCCGCCCATTGTTCCACACAATCAAGATCAGGATGATACCACTGAGGACGTGAATGGCGTGGACGCCCGTCATGCCAAAGAAAATAGCCCCAAACGCGCCGTCCGTCAACTTCAGGTGACCAAAAAGCTCGATCCCTAACAGGTTGGCTTCCAAACCAAACACATTCCATTCCATCACCACCACGCCAATGAAGAACAGCGTCCCCAGGCCCACGGTCCACAGCAGACTGCGCAGGAAGGTGGGCCGATCATCATGGGCAATAGCTGATTCGGCGCGGGCCATGAAGAAACTGCTGAGGAGCAGCACGGAGGTGGTGATTAAGCCTAACCCCTGCGACAATTCGGGGCGCGTATTGCCCCACAGGGCGAAACGGGAAGCCAGCAGCGCGCCAAACAGGAACAGTTCGGAGAAGCAGAAGACCCACAGCCCCAGGCGATTGGCGCGCAAAGCCACCGCGTAAGGAACCTCATGATGCTCGTGCTCGTGCGCCCCGTGGTGGGGGGCAGCATGTTCTCTGGAGACGACAGCGCTCATTAATGACTCTCCTCACGCCACAGGCGGTAAATGTGCATGAAGTAGTTAGCGATCAGGCCCGTCTTAATCAGGGCGATGATAAACAGCAGCGGCGCAGAACCATTGGTAGCCCCGCTGACAACGAATTCCAAAATAGTCAGGATTGCCAACCCAATTAAGACGTATATGCCCTGGCGATAAACAGCGGCTTTCTTTTGTTGCACAATCGTCTCCTTCAAAAGTGATCAGTGATGCGTGATCAGTGGCCAGAAAGTGACCCGGCTGCGACAGCCCAGGCGTCAGTCGCCGGCGGCAGGGGCGGCGTTGGTTTTGATGTAGACGGAACCTGGCAGCCCATAGTCATACGGTTCGCCGACTACTTCGATAGGCGCATCGTAGTTGAGTTCAGGAATGGGCGTAGGTGTCTGCCACTCTGGCGAACGAGAGCCCCAGGGATTGGGAGCAGCCACAGCCTGACGACGGGCGCTGACGACGAGGTTGTAAAGCATGATAAGGATTGACCAGGCAATGATCAGGGCAGAAAAAGTGACCAGCGTTTGCGTCAGGGTGACGCCCAGAGCCGGGTCGTAGTCGGCGATACGGCGGCGCATGCCCATCAAGCCCGCGCGCATCTGCCCCAGGCTCATCAGCCAGAAGCCGGGCGTCATGAGCCAGAAGTGCAGCTTGCCCAGTTTTTCGTTGTACATTCGCCCGGTTATTTTAGGATACCAGTAGTACAGGGCAGCAAAGAAGGGAAAAATGAAGCCGCCAAACATGGTGGCATGGAAGTGTCCCACCACCCAGTAGCTGTCGTGCAAGTGCATGTCGGTGGGTACAGTTGCCAGGATGGGGCCTGTCAGACCGCCTATGAGAAAGACGGAGATGGCTCCCAACACAAAAAGCATGGGCGTGGGAAAGATGAGCTTGCCGCCCCAGACTGTGCCAATCCAACTGAAAAATTTGACGCCTGTGGGAATAGCGACCAACATGGTGGAAACCATGAAGACGCGCTGCAAGGTGTCGCTCATGCCAGACACAAACATATGGTGCGCCCAAACCAGGAAGCCAACGAAGGCAATGCCCAGGCTGGCCAAGGCGATGGCTTTGTAGCCAAAAAGGGGTTTGCGCGAGAAGACGGGCAGCTGTTCGCTGATGCCGCCGAGACCAGGCAGCACAAAAACGTACACGACGGGGTGGGAGTAGAACCAGAAGAGATGTTGGTAAAGGAGGGGGTCACCGCCGGGAATGCCGGCAGG
>JAGVTM010000346.1 GCA_019136785.1 Chloroflexota bacterium
GGGGGCCGATTAGAGGGACGAAGGTAGACGGTAGAAGGTAGAAGGTAGAAGGGAGAAGGTATAAGGACGAGGGAAGAGGGGATGAAGCAAGGGAGATGGCAGGGGGGGGATGTGGGGATGGTGGTCGAGGGGGGCGTCTTGTTGTTGGCGGCTCCCTTTTTGCTTTTTCCCACGCAAATCTACATGGGCACATGTCTGGCCCTGATTCTGTTGGCAGGGGTGTGGCTGCTGCGCTGGCGGCGCTTTCCGGTCACGCCATTTAATCTGGTCTTGCTGCTGTGGAGCCTGGCGCTGCTGGTGGGCATTCTGGTCACGGCCGACCCCGACCTGACGTTGCCTAAAGCCACCGGTCTGATTTTGGGCCTGGCGGTATGGCGCTATGCAGCGCTTTATCTGGCGGAACGGCGGCGATTAGCCTGGGGCTGGCTGGCTTTTATTTTGGGGAGCCTGGGCTTTGTGCTTCTGGGCGTTTTGAGCGCCAACTGGCAAAGTAAGGTGCCTTTCTTGAGCGCGGTGGTGGCGCGGCTGCCGGCAAATCTCTTGCAGATCCCCGGCGCGCCCAGCGAAGGCGTCCAACTCAATCAGTTGGCGGGCACGCTGATGCTGATTTTGCCTTTGCTGCTGTCGCTTCCCTTTGCCTGGCAGTCAGCCGCGCCGCGCGACTGGCTCAAACGCGCCGCCTGGCTGCTGCTGTCTGCCGCCTGCGGCAGTCTGCTGCTCCTCTCCCAATCGCGCAGCGGCTGGTTGGGCATGATTGCCGGCACGCTGGTTTTGCTGGCGATGTGGCAGCGAGCCACAGAGCAGCCCGCCAGACGGCGGCGGCTGGCCTGGCTGCTGTTGGGGATTATTCTGGCTGGCGGCGTCCTGGCGCTGTGGATTGGCCCAGAGCGGTGGCAGCAGCTTATCGAGGAGCCGCCGCGCCAGACGGCGGTAGGCGCGTTGACGACCATTCACTTTCGCCTGGAAGTGTGGAAATGGGCAGTTGCCGGCATTCAGGATTTCCCCTTCACGGGCATGGGGTTGGGCAGCTTTCGCCAGGCTGCCTGGCGTTTCTATCCTTTAAGCATCCCATCCTCTTACGACATTGCCCACGCCCATAACATTTTCCTGCAGGTGGCGCTTGACCTGGGCTTGCCGGGTCTGGTGGCTTACCTGGGTCTGCTGTTCGTGGCTGTCCAGGCAGGCTGGCGCGCCGCCAGGCGCGACCCGGCGCTGCGCCCCTGGGCGATTGGACTGCTGGCCGGGCTGGCGGCGCTGCACATCTATGGCTTGACCGACGCCCTCGCGCCCGGTTCCAAGCCCGCACTGCTGTTCTGGCTGGCTTTGGGGATGCTGTCCGCGATGAGCCGCCTGGATAAAGATTGGTTCAATCTCCAAGATTGAACCAATCTGCACAATAGAAAGGGCGTATGCGATACGCCCCTACGGAGACGTGGCATGTACGTTCATTGGATTTCCGTTACCAAATACAGCCGGTTGCCTGACATCTGTCACTACTCCTGCTGCGCTTTCCCTTATATGCTTGACTGTAAGGTGCGCAAGTAAGCGCAGGTGCGCAAGTAAGCGCAGGTGCGCAAGTAAGCGCAGGTGCGCAAGTAAGCGCAGGTGCGCAAGTAAGCGCAGGTGCGTAGACAGGCGCACTCCCTTTCTTAAAATTGCATCTCTGGCAGCAGTAGGGCAGGTTGATAACCCGCCCCTACCCCGCGCCTGACAATTCGTAGGGCGGGTTGGTAACCCGCCCATTTTTGCGATAGCCCATTTTGTAATCTCGTATTGGCTGCCGAAACAACGCGCCAGATCCCATCACAATGGGCCCTTTTTGCGCCTGCCAGAGTCATCATGGATTGAGGTTTTTGGGTATGGCTGCTACAAATGGCGAAGTACGGATTGACGCCCTGCTGCCGCAGGAAATGGCGGAACGGGCGGAAGCAGTGGGGGCGAAGAAAGCCGGGATGGCTTTCTTGCCCATGTTCATGTTGGCTGTGCTGGCGGGCGCGTTTATTGCGCTGGGCGCGATTTTTGCCACCACGGTAAGCGCAGGCACAGCCGGCGTCTGGCCCTATGGCGTTGCCCGACTGCTGTCAGGTCTGGTCTTTTGTCTTGGCCTTATTCTGGTGGTCGTAGGCGGGGCGGAACTGTTCACAGGCAATAATTTAATTGTGATGGCCTGGGCCAGCGGGCAGGTTAGCACTGCCTCCCTGCTGCGCAACTGGGGCATTGTCTATGCCGGCAACTTTGTAGGGTCGGTGGGCACGGCAGTATTGATGCTGATTGCCCGGCAGCATTTGTTTGGCGGCGGCGCGTTGGGCACGGCGGCTTTGAATATCGCTGCCGGCAAAGTCAATCTCGAATTCTTCCAGGCGCTGGCGTTGGGCGTTCTTTGTAATACCCTGGTCTGCCTGGCTGTCTGGCTCACCTTCAGCGCCCGCAGCACCATAGACAAAATTGCCGCGATTCTTTTTCCCATTGCCGCTTTCGTGGCGGCTGGTTTTGAACACAGCATTGCCAATATGTATTTCATCCCATACGGTTTGTTGGTGAAGCAGTTTGACGCCGCGTTTGCTGCCGGCACGGGCCTCGACCTGTCCGGTTTGACCTGGGGCGCCTTTTTCTTGCGCAACCTGCTGCCCGTGACGCTGGGGAACATCATCGGCGGCGGCGTATTGGTAGCCGCCGTGTACTGGCTGGTCTTCTTAAAGCGGCGCTCATGACGCGCGTCTCCTTCGAAAATAGTGGCGAGTGGTCAGTGGTCAGTGAATGACCCGTCCACATAGCAAATCTGCGCCATCTGCTTAATCTGTGAAATCTGTGATGATATTTTCATTTGTGATGGCGCGCCGCGGCCCATGTTGTCTCCTTCGAAAATAGACTCACGCGCAGACGCGGAGAGCGCGGAGATGTAGGACAAACTGTTAGTTTGTCCGCGCTACAAACTGACTATGGCTGGCTCGAAAACAATTTTTGTCAAACGCCTCATTATCCCCGGCGAGCATGGCGCCTGGGTCTGGCTATTGGTTCCTTTTCTGGTCGGCGGCGTAGTCGCCCCGGAACTGGGGCAGACAGCGGCGCGCTCCTGGCTGGCGCTGCTGCTGGTGGGGCTGGGCGGGCTGAGCGCCTTTCTGCTGCGGCAGCCCGCCGCTGCCTGGCAGCGCATGAGGCAAGGGAAGGGCAGCCGCGACCTGGCGCCGCTGGCTGCCGGCTGGTCATTGGCATTCGCCGCCGCGGCGCTGCTTTGTTTTGGCGGGCTGTTAGCGCTGGGACGCACAGCCTTGCTGGCGCTGGTGGGCGCCGGCAGCGGTATTTTCTTGCTGTATTTGTATGCGGCGCAGTTGGGACGTGCCGGCATGAGAGCCTTATGGATGGAAGCCGCCGGCGCCGCCGGGCTTTCGCTGATGGCTCCGGCTGCCGTTGTGGCTGTTACCGCCCAAATGCCCCGCGCCGCCTGGGGATTGTGGGGCGTTCTGGCGCTGCAAAACGTGCTGGCGGTCCTCTACGTGCGTCTGCGCCTGGCGGACACCAAAAACCGCCCGGCAGGCAGTCAGCCGGCTGCCCGCCGCCTGGTCATAGCCGCCCATGCCGTGTCTATGCTGCTGGTGGGCGCTGCCGGCATCCTGGGCTGGATTCCCCTCCTCACCCTGATTCCCTTCCTCGCCTTTTGCCTGCGCGCCTGGTGGGCCGCCGCCCAACCCCGCCCCGTCCCCAACGTGCGCCGCTTCGGCTTCCTGGAACTGGGCATCGCCGCCCTGGTTGGCGCCTGGTTTATTCTCAGCTATTTCTATGGGTCTTTAGGATTTCGTGGGGTTTTGTCATTCTGAGCGGAGCGAAGAATACCTACGCCTCTGGGATGCTTCGCGCCGTTCGTAACAACCAAACCCGCCAAATCCTGAAGAACCGAGCCGGTTTTTAAAACTGTCTTGTCCACCATGCTTCTGCGGAATGATGTGGTCTGGTTCATGCTTCTTGATACTGTGGTTTTCATGCAGCAAACAATATTCACAACGGCGTTGGGCGCGCTGCGAAAGTTGTCGGCGTTGGTCTAGGGAGACAGGCACGTTTATGCTCGGCTCAGTTTATGGCTCTCGTTCCACGCTCTGCGTGGAATGAACCATAGCGACGCTCTTGGACATTGAGAAAATAATTGGGTAATCCCGCCGTCCCTGCCGGAGAAGGGGTAATCGTGAGCGAGGGGCGCGCAGCGCCCCTCGCCCTTTCTGAAAGCCCCCTTCCCCCTAAAGGGGGAAGGGGGTTGGGGGATAGGGGTCTGCCCTATCCGTTTATCTGGTTATTTTCCCAACAGAGAGAGACCCAGGGAAAGGGTTACTGCACGATTTCCACCGCGTCCAGCACTTCGCCCGAATACCCGTTCAACGACCCATCCCAATACAGACCAGGCCCAAAGCTGCACGAAGTCGTGCTGCCCAGCGTAATCGGGTGGCAGATAAACAGGTCCGAACCATCGCCGCTGGCGCCCGTCACCGAGAACGCCCCCAGCATCGTCAGATAAATGTCGCCGTTAGCCCCATCAATCCAGATGCCGTTCGTATCCTCATTCGTCGCCGTCAGACCCACATCCGACCCATCGAAGTAGAAGCTCCACGTGCCGGCAGTATTGCTGCCCAAACTCGTTGGCGCAAAGCGGGCCAGGTCTTCGTCCGCGCCCGACGCCCCCGTGACGCTGAAGCTGCCGATAAAGCTCAAGATCAGGCTGCCATCCGCGTTCACGTGCAGCGCATCAATGTCTTCGCTGCTGGTCGTCAGCCCCACGTCCGAGCCATCGAAGTACATGGCAAAGGAACCGGCCGTCGTCGGCCCCAGCGAAGTCGGGAAGAACTGGATCAGGTCCGCATCGGCGAACGCGATGCCGCCCAGCGTCGCCGAAGCGTCAATGCTCAACAGCAGCGAGCCGTCTGACAGGAAGGCAAACGCATCCACGTCGCCCGTCAGCCCCACATCCGAGCCGTCGAAGACCATGGCCCAGACGCCGCTGCCCGTGTCGTAGCTCATAATGTCCTCGTCGTTAAAGGCGATGCCGCCCGCGTTGCCGTTGGTGGTAGAACTGACGTAGAGCACATCCCCGCCGCCCGGCACAGGCGTTGCCGTGGGGGTGGGGGGCACAGGCGTATTGGTCGGCGTCGGCGGTACACCGGTGGGCGTCGGCGTTGGCCCACCAGCGCCTTCCACGCACACTTCCAGGCTCCAACCGTTCAGGCTGCCGCCGTCCAGGTTGGCGTTGTCATCAATGATCAACGTCCAGGTGCCGCTGCTGTTTTGCCCATCAAACGTAGACAGCGGGTTGCTGGGCTGGTAGGTGCCGCCGCCGGTCGGTGGGCAGGGCCAGGAGCCAGGCGCCGCTTCATCGTCCAGACTCAGGTTGAAGTTGTCCTCACTGCTGCACGATTGCGCCATGATTTGTACGGTCGTGCCGGCAGGACTCTGCAAGTTGAAGTCCAGGTCATTGATCCAGGTGTGCGTTCCGTTCAACCCCAACACATTCACGTCCGCAATCGTCCCGCTGGCGCCCACATTCACAATCGAGCTGACCGAGGGCGTGCCGCTGGCGGAAATCGCCTTGGGCACATCCGTGCTGACATACGTGTTACAGGAGATCGGCCCAGGCGTCGGCGTGGGCGGAATCGGCGTGGGCGACGGGCCCACCGTGGGCGTTGGCGTCGGCCCTACGGAGCAGTCAGACCACGTAAAAGAACCAACCCAGGTAGACCAGCGCGCCGTCGCCTGGTTGCGCGAATACTCGCCCACATACCAGAACGTCACCCCATCCGGGTCCAGCGCCATGCCCGTATAGTCGCCCCAGCGCCGCGGGCTGGAGTCATAAGCCGTGTAATAATCTTCACCCGCTTTCAACAGGGTTTCGCTCTTCAACTGCCCTGCCGCGTCGCCCGCTTCCCGCCCGGCCACGTAGATGCTGGGATAGATGGTGCTCGCCATGCGGCTGTAACCCACCAGCAT